>CAZGYS010000862.1:557-2442 GCA_964530305.1 uncultured Leptospiraceae bacterium | reverse complement strand
GAGGATATCTGGTTCGCCACGGTCGGCAATGATTATACCTTCAATCTGGATGATGTAAAACTCAAGCGCAAGGTTATTGCGCCCTATCGAAACGGCAATGGTCTGCCTCGGGACTGGCAATCCACGGCCGCCGGCAACTTTCGTCTAACCCACCCCTCCAATGTCTGGACCGATTTGACCGTGCCGTTCTGGTCCATGCCGGAAAACACGGAACACCCGACGCAAAAACCGGAGAAACTCCTGGCCAAAATCATTCTCGCCGGCTCCCATGAAAACGATCTGGTCCTGGATCCTTTCAATGGTTCCGGCACGACCAGCGTCGTCGCGAAGAAGTTGAATCGAAAATACGTTGGTATTGAACTGGACCGATACTATTGTCTGCTTGCGGAGAAGAGGTTGGCGATGGCCGAGGAAGAACGCTCCATTCAAGGCTATGCGCAGGGCGTTTTCTGGGAACGTAATTCGAAATAAGAGTCGGATTCGCGGCGAATCGGGTTTGTGCATCGCGCCTCAAACTTGTAAAAAGATAAAATGAGACTCTGTCTCAAAATGTTCCGCGTACGCGCCCTGCGTTTCAAAATATTCCAGTAATAATTGACAGTGCTTCTGGTTGTTAATTTGTAGTCCCTGTTTTGCCGCCCGAAACGGCCCCAAAACAGGGAATCGAGACCATATGGCTCTGATCAGAATCGCAAAGAAACACGGAATTAAATTCGGCATACTCTTTTTAGCAATCGCGGGCATCGGTTACATTTTCGCCGACCCACCCAAATACGTTGGGTACTCGCCCGACCAACCCATACCCTTCAGTCATAAAATTCACGCCGGTGAATTGCAAATCGACTGTCAGTTCTGTCATAGCGGCGTTGAAAAATCCGCGCACGCAACCGTCCCGGATTCAGCCACTTGCATGAAGTGTCATGAATACGTGGCCGGTGACAGCAAGCACATTCAATACCTCCGCTCCTCGTATAAGAAGGGCATTCCTCTTCGCTGGAACAAAGTCTACGACTTGCCCGACCATGCTCGCTTCAATCACAAAGCACACATCGCGCGTGGTTTGGATTGCACCAACTGTCATGGTGATGTTAAGAACATGACCAAGATTGAAGTCGCGGCCGAGTTCAATATGGGCTGGTGTGTTAACTGCCACCGGACCTACACCGAGAAGCTCAAGTTGCAGGCCGATAAACCGGGGAACAATGTATCCGTTCATCTGACGGATTGCAGCACTTGCCATTATTAATTCAGGATGTCTCAATTACTCAAAAGCCCATTGCTCCCGGCACAAAAAAATGCTGAACCAGTATGGGCTTTGAAAGGCATCCGCTTCAGTAATACGGAAGCGAACAAAACGATATTATCAGATTACAATCGGGACAAGAATTGAATGAAAACGGAATCTCATAAGTCCGCGACGGTATCATCCTCCCCTGACAAGGGAGCCGGGACGCGAGGTCATTTTTGGCAGAGTCTGGAAGAGAGCACTCGCCCTCCCATACCGGAGTGGCGTAAGCCGGAGTTTCAGAAGTCCGTCAATGAGATGGAAGCCGAGAGAAAAGGGTCTCGTTTTAATCGTCGAAATTTCCTGAAGTTCATGGGAGCCGGGGCGGTCATGATGGGAGCCGCTTGTCGTCGTCCCTATGAGCAAATCGTACCCGCTGTAATTCAGCCGCCTGAAATTGTTCCCGGTGTTCCGGTCAACTATGCTTCAACCGCTCCTGACGGCACCGGTATCGTAATTCGAACGCGCGAAGGTCGCCCGATCAAGGTTTCCGGTAATGCCGAACACCCGCTGACCGCCGGTGGTGTTTCCGCTTGGAACGCCGCTTCGACGATGGACCTTTATGATCCGGATCGTCAGCGCAAACCCGCAACCATCTCC
>CAZGYS010000862.1:0-533 GCA_964530305.1 uncultured Leptospiraceae bacterium | reverse complement strand
AGAAAGGCCTTCGCAAGCGTCGAGCCAAAGAAGAAGATATCATTAAAGAAGCTCAGAAGAATCTGAAGCAGGGTTCCTACGCGCTGGTAACCGGCCCCATCGACGGCCCTTCCTCTCGCGCGCTCATCGCTCAGTTCTTGAGTCAAAATCCGGGTGGGCGTCACGTTGAGATTCGCCAGGACCCGACCCTTCGTCAAATCGCCGAAGGCCAGCGTCTTTCCTACGGCCAGGCCGTCGTTCCGAACTTTCGCCTTGATAAAGCGGACTACGTTATTTCCATCGACGCGGATTTTCTGGGCACCATGCTCCTGCCCTCCTACTTCTCGGCCGCATTCGGCAAGAAGCGTCAACTGAAGAACGGGCAGAAGACCATGAGTAAGCTCGTGGCCTTCGAATCCATGTTCTCCGTAACCGGTTCCAACGCGGATGAGCGCTTCTCCTTGCGTCCGGGAGACCAGAAAATCCTGGCTCTTTCCCTGGCGGCTGAACTTGTATTGAATAAGAAGGTTAGTCGTTATTCCGGTAACGGAAGC
>CAZGYS010000861.1:0-2446 GCA_964530305.1 uncultured Leptospiraceae bacterium | reverse complement strand
CGTGGTCGTGTTCGCCTGGGGAGTCGTGGTTTGTTCAGCCATGGTCGTTTCCATTGTTCCGTCCCTCTGTTCCATTAGACGGTCCAGTCCCCGGGAGGTTTCGAGCATTTTTTGAATATGTTCAAAAAATGGCGGCGCCCCATGGACGCTTTACGAGACCGTTCGGCCCGGCAAGGCCGGCGGGCGATTTACTCCTTCAGTTCCTTCAAGGGTTTGAAGGCCTTCATTTACAGGGACTCGGAGCGCAGGCCCGTATCCAGATTAAAGCCCGCGTATTCTTTTTCAAGGTCCTTGCGTTTGCGCTTCCCTTCCAGAAATTCCAGGCCCTCGGTCATGCACCGGGCGGCATTGCGCGCCGCGCGATGAATCAATTCCATGAAGTCTTCCTTTGAGGTCCGCTCGGGGTCCGCCGGGTACTTCCAGGTCTTGTGTTTTTCATTGGTAATACGATGGGAGATTTTCTCCCGGGGCGGCAGGATCAAATAGCTGGCCTTGAGTTTGTGCAACGTGGCCAGATCCAAAGTGCGCAGAAGAAAGCGGATTCCCAGCCAGCGAATATCCGAAAGTCGGCTGAACTTGTAAAAGCCCAGGTAGGATTCATTGATGATGTCTCCCTTCACGATGCGTTCGGTGGAGCCGTAGTATTGTTCCTGGAATTCCCGGGGGAAGACCGTGGCCAGCGCCCGGACCCACAGGGACCAGATATCATAGTCCAGATGACGCTTGCCCTTCTGGTGAAACTTTTCGCGGCAATCAATGTACTGGATGTAATTGTACTGGTGGGGATGCAGTCCCCAGCGATGGTTCACCAGATACGCATCCAGGGCATATTCAATGCGCAGGTGGTTGGCCTGAGCTTCCGCCGCTTCGTAGTCATCGGAGGAATAGTAGTCACCGGTGAAATAGAAGATGTAGGGATGGGTGATGACGTCCACGACGCAATGGGAGATGTAACCCATGGCGAAGCTTAATTGCTTTTCGCGTACGGTTTCGTTTTCCTGATCTCGAATCTGTTCCAGAAACTCCAGAACCAATTCCAGAACCCGGGAATGGTGCGCGAAATTGCCCCAGGGTTCGGCCAGCTTGTTCTTGCCGGAGAACAGATGATAATAGTAGAAAACGTCCGGAGCCGTGGTCCCCAGAGCCGCGAAACGGGCCAGCTCCTGGTTCTGGAGCATGCGCGCCAGGCGCTTCTGTTTGTCATCGCCGTGTTCAAGATGAATCACGGCTTGCTTGAATATTTCCAGATGCGTGATTTTGGCGGCCATGTTAAGGGGATCCAGAAAGTCGAATCGCCTTCAACAAAAACCCATGGCGGGTCGGCCGGCAATAAAAAAACGTGAAAAAACTTCTTGCCCGCGACCGCGGCCTCGGGGAAGCTTTCGCGGTTCATGCCCCTGGTCCTGGAAGATATAAGACGCGAAGAATCGAGTGCCCTGGTTCTGGACGACGTCAATTTGAAGTTTCAGCCGGGCTCCTTTAATGTGCTGCTGGGGCCCACCGGCTCCGGTAAAACCAGCCTGTTGCGGATCATCGCCGGGCTGGATCGCCCCACGCGGGGTCGCGTGACCAAGGGGGGCAAGGATCTCGCGCAGGTGTCCGTTCGCAATCGCAACGTGGCGATGGTCTACCAGCAGTTCATCAATTATCCGAATCTTACCGCCTTCGAAAACATTGCTTCGCCCCTGCGTCTGCAGAGGAAGTCCTCGGAGGAAATCGGTCGGAGAGTTCTTGAGACGGCGCGCCTGCTGGGATTGGAAAAGGTCCTGGAACGCCCGCCGGGAGAGCTCAGCGGCGGACAGCAGCAGAGACTGGCCCTGGCCCGGGCCTTGATCAAGAACGCGGACCTGGTTCTGCTCGACGAACCCCTGGCCAATCTGGATTATAAACTGCGCGAAACCCTGCGGGAGGAAATTCGCGACCTCTTCGCCGGCAGCACTACCATCGTCGTCTATGCCACCACCGAGCCCCGGGAAGCCCTGCTGGTGGGAGATACCATCGCCGTCATGTCCGAGGGACGCGTCGAACAGCACGGCGCGGCGCTGGAAGTTTACTACCGTCCTCGTACGTCCACCGTGGGACGCATACTCAGTGAGCCGGCCATGAATCTTTTTCCGGGGCGAGTGGACGAAAGCGGTCGGCTGCATTTGCCGCAGGACGTGGAAATTCGTCTGCGCAAACTCAGCAAGAAAAGACAGCCGGCTCCCGAGGCCCCGGCCGAGGAAAAAAGCCGCGAAGGCAATGCGGACAGCGAAGGCAATGAAGTCGAAGAAGCCGCCGCGGGCGATGAAGCCCCGGCCGAGACAAACGAAAGCAGCGATGATCGCCGTGACGGCAGCGGGGGACCGCTGGGGGCCGTGGATCACATTCCGCCGCCCGGCAATTACATTGTGGGCGTGCGTTCGCATCATTTCAGTTTGAACCGGAAGTCCCTGGATGACGCGGT
>CAZGYS010000860.1:0-2450 GCA_964530305.1 uncultured Leptospiraceae bacterium | reverse complement strand
CGACACCGTTGAAAGTGGTATCCAAACTACCGTCGGCATTGAAGCGCCACGCGGCGAAGTCCGTATCGCCGCCCACGTTTTCCACGGTGGAGCCCACGACGATGAAGCGCCCCAGCGAATCGCGAATCATATCATTGGCGAAGTCGTTTCCGTTTCCGGCCCCCGCGTTGCGATGGCTCACGTAACCCGCGTCGCCCCAGTTCGCGTCCAGCACGCCCGGCGGCAAGAATCGCCACAGGGCCAGATCCGCCGCGCCCTGGGCACTCCCGTCGCCGCTGTCCCGGGGCCCGGCGATATATACATTCCCCGCCGCATCGAAGGCGATTCCGCCCGCGTTTTCGTTCACGGTCGTGCCGCCGGAGGGTGCATATACCGTAAAGCCGGTTCCCGCGAAGGTGGCGTCCAAAACGCCTCCCGCCAGATTGGGCGCGGCGAATAGTAGTATCGCCAGGCGTCCCGCCGCTTCGTCGGGCTCCAGGTTCCGGCACGCGACGCCGGCAAACCAGATGACGAGCATCAAGGCGAGGCCGCGCTTCCAACAAGCGTTTGGCCCGGCGTTGTATCCAGCCGCGCTTTGCATGGAGAGTTTCGTCATAAAGAGAATCGCCAGGCGAAAATGATTCCCGGAGTTCGCGCTTTACGATGGGCGAAAGCGGACTCGGAAACAACCGGAACAAAAGCGAAGCCTTGCTTGAGTTCCGGCCAGGCGGCGTGAAATATTTGCGCCAGGTAGTAGGCCAGCAAAAGACTCGCCGCGCCGTTTGCCGGGCCGGACGCGGCGTCCAGGCGGCGACCCTTTTTCAACCAGCGGTCGGTGAGCACGATTCCCAGGGCGCGACGAATCCAGGTCGGCGCTCAGACTTGCATTGGCCGGCAGGAACAGCGCGACGTTCAAGCTTTCGCGTCCCGCTTGTTCGAATATTTCGCGACGCTGGCGGGCATGGCGATTCAAGGCCCAGGCCAATCCGCCGCCCGCCGCGAATATGAGACCCACGTCTCGCGCCAGGTCGGGTCGCTTCCCGCGGGCATGTCCCCACCCCGGTAAGAGCGCGGCGCGGCCCATGATGCCCAACGCGCGTTGCCAGGGTCCGCCTTCCCGCGCGTCCGAAGGACCCGGGTCCGCCGTTTTTTTTGCGATGCCGGGAAGCCCGGTATTCGCCCCGGGGTTCTTCGGCGCCGCCCGGGTACGTCCAGGCTTTTTGTCCGTCCGACTCTTCTCGTCCGGCCGAGTCTTTTTCCCGGCTCGGCTTTTCTTGCGGCGAGGAAATTTGAACGGGCGATAAATGATTTCGTCGACGTCACGTTTTGGAATTCGACGCGTTCCCCGAACCGTGCGAATCACCAGCACTTTACGATTCTGGGACCGTATGCGTCCCTCAACTACCCGTCCATCCATCATGCGTACAATATCAGCAACCGCCGAATCGCACGGATACACGACAAGGATCGGAAAGAGCACGAAAACAGCGGAAAATGGCCTGAAAACAGAGCGTCGGCGCCGGAAGCCCATTCCGAATCGGGGTAACATGCGCGCCTCGGGTCAAGCCCTTTCCTTCGACATTCGCCCCGGGAGCGAAGCCGAGGCCATGGGGACATAAAATACATGACGCCGCGAGGGCCGGTGAAATCCTGACCACAGCATGCCTAAACGTACTGATATCAAGAGTATTCTCATCCCCGGTTCAGGTCCCATCGTCATCGGTCAAGCCTGTGAATTCGATTACAGTGGTACGCAAGCCTGCAAGGCGCTTCGAAGCGAAGGCTATCGCACCATCCTGGTCAACTCGAATCCGGCCACCATCATGACGGACCCGGCGCAGGCCGACGCCACCTACATCGAACCCCTCAAGCCTGAAATTCTAAAACGCATTATCGAAAAAGAAAAGCCCGACGCCATCCTGCCGACCGTGGGCGGACAGACGGCCCTTAACCTGGTAATGGATCTGCACAACTCCGGTTACCTGGAAGAGTCCGGCGTCCAGTTAATCGGCGCCGACGTGGCGGCCATTCGCAAGGCGGAAAGCCGCGAGGAATTCAAGGAGGCCATGGAGAAGATCGGCATGAAGGTCGCCGAGGGTGATCTGTGCTCGGACATGCGCTCCGCCCAGGCCTTCAAGGAAAAGGTCGGCCTGCCCTTGATCATTCGCCCGTCGTTTACGCTGGGCGGCGCCGGCGGCGGTATCGCCACCAATGAAGCGCAGTTCGAAATGCTCTGCCAGAACGGTCTCAACGCCAGCCCCACCAGTCAAATTCTCGTGGAGCAAAGTCTGTGGGGCTGGAAGGAATACGAACTGGAAGTCATGCGGGACAGCGCCGACAATGTGGTCATCGTCTGCAGCATCGAGAACCTGGATCCCATGGGCGTGCACACGGGAGACTCCATCACCATCGCGCCGCAACAAACCCTTACGGATCGACAGTATCAGGAAATGCGGGACGCGTCCCTGGAT
>CAZGYS010000859.1:0-2450 GCA_964530305.1 uncultured Leptospiraceae bacterium | reverse complement strand
CACCTATCGCGAAGTGGACGGCATCCAGGATCACATCGATTCGGTTCTGGCGCTGATTACGAACATCAAGGAAATTCGAAAACGCAATTATACCGTGGTCGTGGACGGCGTCGGCGGCGCGGGACGCGAAGCCCTGCCGCGGTTGTTGGAACAACTGGGCTGTAAGGTCGTTCCGCTTTTTTGCGATCCGACTCCCCGAGGAGAATTTCCCCGACCGCCCGAACCTACCCCGGCCGCGCTCACGAAGTTCGGCAAGCTGGTCAAGACGCGCAAGGCGGCCATCGGCTTCGCGCTGGATCCCGACGCGGATCGCCTGGTGATTGCCGGGCCCGTACGCGGCGCGATAAACGAGGAATACACCTTGCCGCTGGCCCTGCTGGGAACGGAGGAATACCAAAAGGCCCGCAAAGCGGCGGACGCGGGTCGTCGCCTTAAAAGTAAAAAGGCGATTGTTGTAAATCTTTCAACGGCGACTCTCATCGATCAAGTGGCCGAGCGCGTGGGCATCCCGGTTCAGCGCAGCGCCGTCGGCGAAGCGAATGTAGTGGAAAAAATGCGTTCCTTGAAGGCTTTCTTCGGCGGCGAAGGCAATGGCGGAGTGATTCATCCCGCGGTCCCCTCCTATGGACGAGACACCCTGAGCGGCGCGGCCCTGATCCTGTCGGCCATGGCCCGGGACGATCATCGCACGGTGGAATCCCTGATGGACGATATGCCGACGCTCTTCATGGAAAAAACCAAACTCCAACTACAGGACGCGTCGAAAGACGAAATCCTGGACGGGCTCTTGCGCGAATTTCCCGACGCCGAGACCAATACGGAGGACGGGCTCCGCTTGAGTCTGCCCGATAATGCCTGGCTGCACGTGCGGGCCAGCAACACCGAACCAATCCTGCGCATCATCGCCCAGGCTCCTTCGCGCAAGGCCCTGAAGGAAATCCTGGGGCGCGTGAGCCGGTAACTGAATTCTAACTCGGCGACGAAAGGAAAAGGTGGCGTCCAGCTTCTCATTCTGTAGAATGTTCATCCTTAATTTAGTCGAAAGTCTTGCTCGCTTATGCTTAAGATTGGAGCAAGGCGATTGCACCCGGCCGTCAAGCGCGGCACGAAATAGTTCAAGATAATGGAAATACTGAATTCACTGAAAGACGAAAGTCTCTGGGGCGAAGTCGACCTGGCGTCCGTGGACCAGCGCTTCTGGGCCGCGTTGAGCAATCCTCGCTTCATCGCCGAAAAGCCGGCGCGCGTGAACGTAGCCAAGAGCTTTCAGGAACGCGAAACCAGCCAGTGGCATCTCATCCTGCAGACCGCGGAGCTGAATGAGAGAACGACCATCATCCAGCTTGAGGACCACGAAAAGTTTCAATACGTCGTGCTGTGCGCCGGCGCCCGTCGCATTGCCGGCTCGTGGCAGGTACGCGTGCTGCGCATCTACAAGAGTCAGTACAATCGCAAGCACCCACGCGTCCGGACCCAGGGCAGCGGCTGGCATATTACGCACATCGCCGTACACTCCACGCGGCTGGACCCCCATAAGCGCAAGACGCTGATTCGCACGATCTTTCAAAGCTATCGCCAGCACCTGCAGAAGAAAGTTAAGCGCGTACTCGTGGATCAATACACGCGCCAGGACGATTCCCTGCTCAAGGAAATCCATCGCACGTCGAAGGCTTTCTTTCTAAAGGACTCGGAGGATTTGAGCGCCTACTCCACTCCCACCAAACTCAACCTGGGAAATCAGACGCTTGAATGCGCGGCCTTCGGCGATTTACTACCGGACCGGGACCCCCAGCGCATTCGCGTGAAGTATCGCGACATCAGCGTGCGCAGCGATCTCATCGTGCCCATTCTGTTTCCGGACGACGACGGTCGCCTTTTGAACCTGGGCTACATTCGTGCCTACCCCGCGCCCGGAGCGGAGGATCAGGAACTGACCGACGAACGCATCCAACACATCCTGGAAACCCGGGAATCCATCATCAACAGCATCAAGGCATCCAACTACGAGACCTTCGCCGACAGACAGGAGCTGGTGGACGCATCCATGGAAGGGCTGGGTTTCGAATTCAGCGATCCGCAAGTCGCGGCGCGCGTTAAGGACGCCGTGAACTTTCAATGCCGCCTGCACCACCACACCATGGAAGACCCCCTCAAGTGCAGCGTGCGCAAGATTCACCAGAGTGAAAAAGGCGCCACCCTGCGCGTAGGCGTTCGGGTCACGGATATGCAGTTCGTAAAACCGGACCTCACGGCCCCCGAAGCCACGGGCATGCTGGCCTATCGTAAGGCCGTGCGCTCCCTGGCAATGGATTGAATCAGTCTCCCGCGTTTAGCTTGTGTAGAAACACAGTCAGGCGCTGCAGCTTATCTCGATTGCGTGAACTCGACGAAGCATCCTTCTCGATGGTCTTACTGTAGATCGATTTCAAGTGAATCTTGAGCGTCGACGG
>CAZGYS010000858.1:0-2462 GCA_964530305.1 uncultured Leptospiraceae bacterium | reverse complement strand
TTACCGGCGCCAGCCTGACCCACCTCTACGTTTTCGATCACAACAAGAACGATACCTACTGGTGCACGGCGGACATCGGCTGGATTACCGGCCACTCCTACATTCTCTACGGCCCCCTTTCCAATTGCGCCACGTCCATCATGTTCGAGGGCGTGCCGACGTATCCGGATCCGGGCCGTTTCTGGGACATCGTCGACAAATACCAGGTAAACATTTTCTATACGGCTCCCACGGCCATTCGCGCGCTCTCTCGCGAAGGCGATGAACACGTGACGAAGCGTTCGCTGAAATCGCTGCGACTGCTGGGCACCGTGGGCGAACCCATCAATCCCGAGGCCTGGCAGTGGTACTTTCGCGTCGTGGGTAAGGAACAATGCCCCATCGTGGACACCTGGTGGCAGACCGAAACGGGCGGCATCATGATCACGCCCCTGCCCGGCGCCGTGGAAATGAAACCGGGTTCGGCTACGCTGCCCTTCTTCGGCGTGCGGCCCATCCTCGTGGACAATGACGGCAACAAACTACCCGACGAAGGCGAACAGTCCGGCAATCTGTGCATCGAGTTCCCCTGGCCGTCCATGATGCGCACGGTCTACGGAGATCCGGAGCGATTCTTTCAAACCTATTTCTCCCAGTTCAAGGGTTACTATTTCACGGGTGACGGCGCCACGCGCGACAAGGACGGTTACTGGTGGATCACCGGTCGCGTGGACGACGTGCTCAATGTTTCGGGGCATAGAATCGGCAGCGCGGAAGTGGAAAGCGCGCTGGTGGAGCACGACGCCGTCGCGGAAGCGGCCGTGGTCGCCTTCCCCCACGACATCAAGGGCCAGGGCATTTACGCCTATGTCACCGTACACAAGGGCCACGCGACCAACGACGAACTCAAGAAAGACCTGACCGAGGTCGTAGCCAAAAAAATCGGCAAAATCGCGCGACCGGACGTACTGCACTGGGCGCCCGGTCTGCCCAAGACGCGCTCCGGAAAAATCATGCGGCGTATCTTGCGCAAAATCGCCGAGGGCGAATTCCAGAGCCTGGGAGACATCTCGACCCTGGCCGATCCGTCCGTGGTACAAACCCTCATCGACGACAAAAAGAAGTTTCACTCATGAGTTTTCGCGCGGCGATTTCGTGCGCGGCCGCTTTGCTCATGGCGATTGGAGCCGCGGCATGCGGAGGCGATGCCCCTACGGAACTGCCTCCGGCCGGCGCCGTGCGCGGCATCGACGTTTCCCGCTGGCAGGAAGACATCAACTGGCGCAAGGTAAAGCAAAGCGGCGTGCGTTTCGCGTTCATGAAGGCCACGGAGGGCTACAACCTCAAGGACCGTTACTTTCAGCGCAACTGGCGAGACGCTCGTCGGGTGGGCATCACGCGCGGGGCCTATCATTTCTTTAACCCCAAGAACGGCGTACGCCAGGCACGCAACTTTATCTCCACGGTTCGCCTGCGCGAAGGCGATTTACCGCCGGTCCTGGATTTTGAAATCGACGTCGTGCCCCGCCCGGATCCGCGCATTCAAAAGTATCTGGACGATTGGATGAAACTGGTTCGCGCCCACTACGGCGTCCGTCCCATCGTCTACACCAGCTACTGGCACTATAAATACTTCTTCGCGGAAAAATATTCGGATCACGTCATCTGGCTCATGGTCGGCGGCTGGCCGAAACCGGGTCCGCCCCGGATATCGCGCAAGCGCGGTTACCCGGCCGCCCTGTGTCGCGGCAAGCAGTGGGCCTTTCTTCAATACTCGGTCCGGGGACGCATCCCGGGCATCGTCGGCCCCGTGGATTTGAACTACTTTCGCGGCACGGAAGCCCAACTGCAATCGCTGTTGATGCCGGCCAATCGCCCCGCCCGCGAAGAACAAAGTACGGCCTGCCGTTTCGCGCGAGCCCTGGGAATGAAATAACCAATGAGTGATTACCCCCAACGCATCGTCTGCCTGACCGAGGAAACCACGGAGCTGTTCTATTTACTGGGAGAGCAGGATCGCATCGTGGGCATCACCGCTTACACGGAACGTCCGCCCGAGGCGAAGCGGGACAAACCCGTGGTCACGGCCTTCATTTCCGGCAGCATTCCCAAAATCCAGGCCCTGAAACCGGACCTGGTAATCGGCTTTTCGGACATCCAGGGAGACTTCGCGGCGGAGCTGATCAAGGCCGGACTGAACGTCCTCATCATGAACCAGCGCTCGCTGGATGAAACCTTGAACGCCATGCTGTTGCTGGGGCGATTAGTGGGCCGCGAAAGCGAAACCCGCGCGCTGGTAAACGATTGGTGCGGGAAACTCGAAACCATCCGAGCCGAAACGGCCGGCCGGCCCCGGCCGCGCATTTTCTTTCAGGAATGGGACGAACCCCTGATCACCGGCATTCGCTGGGTGAGCGAGCTCATAGAAATCGCCGGAGGCGAAGACTGCTTCGCCGAGCTGCGGGAAAATCCCATGGCGAAGG
>CAZGYS010000857.1:0-2465 GCA_964530305.1 uncultured Leptospiraceae bacterium | reverse complement strand
CGCGCGGGCCAAGGGCTACCGCGACCTCGAGCCCCTGACCCCGGGCATGTTCGGATATTCGCTTTTGCGATCCGGTCAAAGCCAGGAATACTTCATGGCCCTCATCGACGAGCTGGCGGCCTTCGGCGTTCCCCTGGAAGGCATTCACACCGAAACCGGTCCCGGCGTCTACGAAGCCGCCATCATGTACGGCGACGCGCTGGAATCCGCGGACCGCGCGGTGCTGTTCAAGCAGGGCGCCAAGGAAATCGCCCATCGCTTCGGAATCATCCCCAGCTTCATGGCCAAATGGGATCCCAAACTTCCGGGTTGCAGCGGCCACATTCACCAGAGCCTGCGTCACAAGGAGCAGGGACACAATCTGTTCTACGATGAAAACGACCCCAATAAAATGAGCGAGGTCTTCAAGCAGTACGTGGCCGGACAGATGCTGCTTTTGCCCGAGATTCTGCCTTTTTATGCTCCTACGATCAATTCCTTCAAGCGATTGGTGGAAGGTCTCTGGGCGCCTACGCGCGTTACCTGGGGCCTGGACAATCGCACGGCTTCCCTCCGCGTGATTCCCGGCAGCGCGAAATCAACTCGCATTGAAACCCGCGTTCCCGGTTCGGACTGCAATCCCTACCTGGCCATGGCCGCCGCGGTGGCCACCGGACTCTACGGCATCGAAAACAAACTGGAACTCGAACCGCCGGTTAAAGGCAACGCGTACGAAGCAAAGGACGCCATTCGCCTGCCGTCCAATCTGCTGGAAGCCACCGAGAAGATGGCGGCGTCTAAAATCGCCCGGGAGCTTTTTGGTGACGCGTTCATTGATCATTTCGCCACGAGCCGACGCTGGGAATGGAATGAATTCCAGAAAGCCGTGACCGACTGGGAAATGAAGCGCTACTTCGAAATTGTCTAACTCCTTGAGGACGCGCGGCATCAAAGGCACGGCATGAGCGACGACATTCTGACCATCGGCATCTCGGCTTGCTTCATGCCGCCGGATCCGAATCGTAATCTATTTCGCACGAAGCAACTGCTCTACATGGAAGAGCAGTACGCTCAATACGTCATGCGACACGGGGCCCTGCCCTTGATGCTGCCCACGTCCTTCGGAACCTTCGACGCCGAGGCCCTGGTTTCGCGCGTGGACGGCTTGATGCTGCAGGGCGGTTCGGACATCGCTCCGGGTTCCTACGGAGAATCGCCCGTGAAACCCGAGTGGGCCGGCGATGCTCCCCGGGACGCCTATGAACTGGAACTGATTCGCGCTTGCCTTCGCCTGGGGAAACCGGTGCTGGGCGTTTGCCGCGGAATGCAGTTTATTAACGTAGCCCTGGGGGGCAATTTGCATCAGGACATCAAGACGGACATGCCCGAGGCGGAAACCCATCGCGACGCGGATCTCTACGACGGTTTACGACATCGCATCAATATCGAACGCGAAAGCGGACTGGCCCGTCTGTATCCCGATTGCGAAATCGCGCTGGTAAACAGTATTCACCATCAGGGCGTCAAGGACCTGGCGCCCGGACTGAAGATCGAAGCGCGCTCGCGGGAAGACGGCATCGTCGAGGCCATTCGCCTGGCCGACGTCGGACCCGCGCGAGAACGCTTCGGCGCCGTCGAGAATCCCTGGGTCTTCGGCGTGCAATGGCATCCGGAGTTCCACGATCCGGCGGACGGAGACCTGCTGGACAGCGGACCCATCCTGCGCGAATTTCTGGCCGAGGCCCGGGAACGCCGCGGAAAGCGCCCCACGAAACCGATATAATAAAAGATATCGATGCGCATTCAGATCAAGGAACAAGACGATATTCAATTACTGAACATTGAGGGCACCGTTGATGTTCGGACGGCTCCCCTTTTGCGCGGTGAGTTCGAAAAACTACTGAAGGCCGGGGCCCGCAAGGTAATCCTGAATTTGTCCGGCGTGGAGCTCTTGAGTTCCAGCGGCGCATCCAATCTGGTCCGGCTGGCGGGAGAACTGGACGAAGCGGGCGGAACGCTGGTGCTGTCTTCGCCCTCCCAGCGCTGCAAATACGTTCTGGATCTGCTGGAACTGCCGGACTTCTTTCATCTCTTCGAGAGCGATGAAGCAGCGCTGGGGTTTTTTAAGGGCTCCTGATCCGGAGCGCCAATTCAGGGAGCGCTGAATTCCATCACGAAGTAGTCCGCCGTGGCCCGCCGATCCTGGTTCGAGTTACGCGTAAAGCGCAGATTGGTCGTGGTGGTAAAGCTGGGCGTGAAATTCCCCGAATCCTGGTCGGCGGTGCCGCCGTCGGTCACCGTGTATGACGCGAAGGGTACGCTGCGCGAGGTCGTGATGGCCGTCGTGAGCGTGGCGTCCAACTGGGTTTCGGTATGGCCGGTAGTGGACACGGAGCCGGACTGCACGGAAGCGCCGTCGGCCAGAGTCACCGCGAACCAGGCGATGTCCGTGCTGTTCGTGTTCACGGCGCGGTTAAAGGTAATGG
>CAZGYS010000856.1:0-2468 GCA_964530305.1 uncultured Leptospiraceae bacterium | reverse complement strand
GATATTGATGACGGGCATCCGCGACCAGCGCCAGAGGAAGCAGATAGCCGGCCGTCATGAGCGTGGCCTTGTAGTAATCGCCGCGCAGCAACTGACCCCAGCCCGGCAGCAGGGCGGAGCGCCAGGCCGCCTCCGTCGGTTTCACCGGAGGGCGAAGGGGCTCCCGCGTCGTCTTGCTGGGCCCGCGAAAGGCCACGGCGGAGGAGCGAACCACCGGTTCCACGCCCGGGTTCTTTACGATAACGTCGTACTTGCCCCGGGGCAGGGGATGGTATACATTCAAGGCGATTTCGCCGTCGTCCACCAGGCGCGTCTCGAACTCGTGCTCTACGCCGTCGGAGCCGCGCAGGATGACCGTGGTTTGCTTTACGAAATTCTTGCCGCGAATGCGCAGGCGTGGACTGCTTCCTCTTCTTCCGGACTTGACTTTTTTTACGGCCGCCACGGCCGGTTTGACGGCCAGCCGTACGCGCAAGGGTTTCCAGCCGGTATCCGCCGCCGCGCGACCGAACTTATTGAGCACGACGATGCGCAGCTCGTAGGGACCGGGCTTGAGGCGCAGGGAAACGCGGGGCACGGCGATGGTCCGACGCAAAATCGGGCCGTCCTCGGGTTTGACCTCGACGCGATAGCCGCCGGCGCCGCGAACGGCCGACCACTTGAGCTCCACGGGAGCCGGGGTCTGGCTCCACAGGCCCGCCGACGGAACACCCAGCAGGGCCGCGAATAGTATGAAGCGAAGCGCTTTCATGTGTCTTCTATTATTAGTGTATACCGCGGAATGAACCGGCATCGGACATTATTCTTTTTTGACGAAGATTTCATCCGGAATTAATATTTTCGGTTTCTCGATTTTTCGTAATACAATGTTGAAAAAACCCGTCACGGGCTTGCTCTCGTAGACGCGTCCTCCCCCCGCGGCCCGGGCCGTAATTTCATAGGAGAAGCGGCCCACGTCCAGCAGGCGTAAATTTGTCAGGCGATACACCGGGGCATTGACCCGCGTGTCCACCAGGGGCGTCGTATTGCCCGACTTGAACAGACGCAGGCGATACGAACGAGCTCCCGGAGCCGCCTTCCAGCGAAACAGGAGATCATTGCGGTCCGTCATGTCGATGCGGGCTCCGGGGGCGAAGGGTGCTCCCGGTTGCCCCACGTTCGCCGTCAGGCGGAAGGAGCGCGTGGGACTGCTTGAAATGATTTCGCCGTCGGAAACAAGCGCGACGTTCCAGTAGTACGTGCCCAGCTCCAGGTTTCGCAGGAGTCGGCCGACGGCGGTGGTGTTGACCCTGGTTACCGGCGAAGACAGGTTCGCGCTGCGCGAAACGGTCAGGCGGTAACGTCCCGTACTGGCGATGCGATTCCAGCTCAAGTTCACGCCCCGACTCGCGTCGCGAAAGATGTCCAGCCCGGCGCCGTCCGCGGGAGCTCGCAGGGTGAGTCGGGCCGCCTGATTGACCTGGAAGTTCTCAACCGGGGAGAAATTGGTAGCGCGCCCGCTTTTTTCAAAGGCGCGTACGCGCCAGTAATAACGAGCCGGCGGAAGGTTCGTCTTGACGAAGAAATAATTTCGGGCCACGGAGCGTTTTAAGACCGTCGAGCGAAAATTCGCGTCCCGGGCTACAATCAGCTCAAAGCGCGTCAGGCGATCCTTCTGCAGCCAGTTGAACAGAACGCCTTTCTTTTTGAAGACCACCTGGTTGATGCCGGTGCCCCGGCGTGGATAAATAATGCGCGGCGGAGCGCTCACCCGGCGACGGACTACGACGAAACGCGTGACGGGGCCGTTTACCGACGCGGCGGGCGTCGCGCCGGTCGTGGACAGGCGCCAGTAGTAGGTGCCCGCGGGTAGTCGTCGGCTTGTGCTCGTCGTGCCGTGGGTCGTAGTCGTCGCATTACTCATGTTCGCGTTGCTCGAAACGCTCACGCGATAATTGGCCGCCTGCTCATGCTTGCGCCAGGAGAAGGAGACCAGCGGCGGCTGGTCCGTGTATTCAAAACGGCGATTGGCCAGGGGCGCGTATACTTTCGGAGGCGCCACGCCGATGATGGAAAATCGGCGCGTTTCGCTGATGGCGGTTTTGCCTTTTTTGTCTCGCGCCGTCAGGCGCCAGTAGTACAGTCCGGAACCCAGCGAAATTGTCGCGGCTCCGTTGCTGGAGCGCCGTCGGGCAACCACGTTGCGAAACGAACGATCGCGAGCCACCTGGAGTTGCACGGGCGCCTCGGCGCGACGCCAGGTGAGGTTGATGTTCATGCGCGCGTCTTTTAAGTACCAGCGTCGACCGGTTTCGGGCGCAGTGGGGACCAGGGTCAGTGGTTTGACCTCGATCTTGTTGGCGGCGCTGACCAGGGCCTGCTGGTTCTTTTCCAGGGTTTTCTTTTCGCCGCCCACCGTAAGATCGGCCTTGCCTTTCTTCCCGAGTACGGCCACTTCCTTGCCCTTACCCTTCGTACGCTCCAGATCT
>CAZGYS010000855.1:0-2469 GCA_964530305.1 uncultured Leptospiraceae bacterium | reverse complement strand
CATGAGGAGTGTCCGTCCATCCGATCGCACTACTCCACAGGCATTACGACCGAATCAAAGATTATAGCAACTGTCACAAATTACGGGCATAATGAACTATCGTCGAGGAAAAAGTTTGGACAAGGGAAAAAAGTTCGGGCGGCCGGGGAATCTCGCCCTGCAACCGCAATCGGTACCGAATAAGCCTGAGTCAGGTCTGGATTAAGTCTGAAAAGCCAGGGCGATCTGGCCCGTACGAGCCATTTCCAGGATGCCGTATTCCGAAAAGACCCGGATCATGCTGTTAATCTGGCGATTGCTGCCGTGGACCTCGATCAGCACGGAATCGTCGGTCATCTCGGCGATTTTGCCGTCAAAGACCTCCACCATGTTGAACAATTGCACCCGCGTGTCCTTGCTGGACTTCACGCGAATCAGGAGCAGTTCCCGCACCAGGGATTCGTAAAAAGGCAGGGCCTTGACTTCGATTACGTCGGGCAGTTTGAGCATCTGCACCTTGAACTGGTGCATGGCGCTCTCGTCCCCTTTGAGAACGATGGTGATGATGGAGACGTCGGGATCCTCGGTCACGCCCACGGCGATACTATGAATATTGAATCCGCGACGCGTGAACAGACCGGTGACCGCGCTCATGACGCCCGGTTTGTTCCGAACCAGTATGGATAAAACATGCTTCACTGAAAGGGCTCCCGGGTCGGCCTCCCGCCGACGCAATCCAGCATGAATTTCCAGGAGCGCCTGGGGTCAAGCAAATCCGAATGAAGGGCCTCGAACGCTTCCGGAAGACACTATATTTTACTTTGCAAACCGGCCTGGCCCGAAACCATATCCAGGATGGATCGAACCGAACTGTCCATGGAATCCGACGGCAGCTTCACCGTGAGCGGCCCCCTGCCCGCCGATCCGCGCCAGGGCAATCAAAACCTCACCGAATGGCTGAAGAAGCTGATCCTCAGACTGAATGAAGTCAAGAAGATGCACGCCGAACTCAAGGCCGACGACGGCCGGCTCATCGGTCAGGAACGTTATGAACTCATCGCCGGCCTGGACCACACCCTGGCGCATCTCATCGTCATTCGCGCCATCATCGAGCGCGACAACGACTTCAGCGCCTTCGTCCTCAAGCAGCACCACAAACTTAACATCCGCGTGCGCAAGGATCGCTGGGCCGGTCGGGGCATGCTGGGAATTTATCGCAAGTTGAACGATCGGCACTTCCAGGTCTGGCTTTCGCGGGTCATGAAGGAAAGGCTCGTTAAGATAATTCAGTTTTACGGCCAATCCATGTCCGACGGCGTGCTGGACAGCCGCGAAAGGATCATTCTCAATCGTTCCCTGGACCGTCTGATTTTCGGCGTCATTCTCGTACGCGAACACGTCAAAGCCGGCATGATTGAGTGACTTTATGATCATCATAAGATTATTACTACTACCGTTCCGACTATTGCTCAAGCTCTGGTTCGGATTTCGCAATTTATTCAAACCAGGTACCATTCTCTACCACCGCCTGCCGGACCGCTTCGTATCCGTTAAACCCGGCGGCTGGTTGAGTCTCTTCGTCAGCGGAAGCGAGAGCACCTACCTGGAATATCTGCTCTTCCTGGATTCCCTGAACGAAAGCGATCGCCTGAAAATCTTCATCTATCACGTTCCCGCTCCGCAACTGGACTGGTCCCAGGTCGAGGAAATCGCGCGACGCCTGGAAAAACTCGGCGAAAACGGCCGCGAACTAATCGCCTACGGAGAAGGCGGCGATCTCAAGTCCCTGTATCTAATGGCCGTCGCGCCCCGTCGCATTTGCGCGCCCGGCGCCCAGTTCACCTCCGCCCTGCCCGCGTCCGAGCCCTATTACATCAAAACGGCGTTGTCCCGCCTGGGACTGCAAGCCGAGGTCTTCGCCTCGGGAAAATACAAAAGCCTCTACGAGATCTTTACCCGCACCGGCCCTTCTCCCGCCGCGAAAACCGCGCTCAAACAACTGCTGGACGATCTGCGGGATTCCGTCCTGAAACGTTTCGAGGAAATTCCGGAACCGACGCAGGTCAAGAGTCTGGTTCGCCTGCTCAAATCGCGGGTCCTGCTGGACGCGGACGCTTTGGAGCAGGTCGGTTTCCTGGAAACTCAAGTCGTGGAATCGCGCCTGACCGAGTTCATCGTCCATGGCGATTTGCCGCCCGACCCCGTGTTGCACATATTCGACCGTCGCCATGAGAAAACCGACGACGAAAGCATTAACGCAAGCCATAACACGTCCGCGAACAAAGCCGAGAACGCATCGGATAAAGATGAGGCATCCGATAAAAAAAGCGGCGGCGATCCCTACCTTGATCTAATGCAACGCTCCATGGCCGTGGAAAAAGCCATGGCCACCGAGCAGCAACTCTACATGCGTCGGCGGCGCCTACGATTTCGCGCCGTGCGCCTGCGGCGAATACCGTCCCTGGCCCTGGTCAGCATGGAGGGTAACAT
>CAZGYS010000854.1:0-2470 GCA_964530305.1 uncultured Leptospiraceae bacterium | reverse complement strand
GCAGCTCCGGCTCCAGGGCATCGTCGTCATCCGCGGTTTGGCATCCCATGGCCAGACTGGTTCCGGCCGCCAGTGCCAGGATGGTCACGGCTCGAAAAAATGATTTCATGAACTCTCTCCCTGCCCCGCTCATTTTCATATCACGCGGGGTTCGGTTTGATTAATATGTCAACGTAATGATTCCTGACGCAAACGTCAAGATTGGAACAAGTCGAAAACGGCCCGGGCGCATGCCTGCCCGGACCTATCGGTCTCGCCGGAAGCGCTCTCAGTGCTCTTCGATTTGCTCCGAGGGGCCCTGCCCGTGTCGAGCGGGTCCCATGAAGTACATGCCCAGTAAAGTGAACGCTACCATAATGTAGGCCAGCGCGAACTCATAGGGAATGGTCAGGGAACGCTTCACCAGCCCGTTCATGGGCGTCACTTCCAGGGCCCAGGGCAGGTACAAATCGCCATTGGGAAACACCGAATGCATCATCCCGAACAGGGAGAAAACCGCGGCGACGAACATGGCATAGGCCGCCTGTTTGATCTTTCGGTCCACGATGAAGGCCACCGCCGCGCCCCACACCATGGCCGTCAAAATATAACCCTGCGCCAGCGCGCTCAAGATAATGAAGTTCGCCGACCAGTCCGGTCGGAGCATTTTATCCAGATCGGCCAGGGGCAGGAGCGCCGCGCCGCTCGCGCCCAGCTTGGCGATGCCGCCCTTCACGGCGCCGATGCCGAACTTCACCTGGGTCAACAGCAAGTTCACCTGGGTGTAACCGAAATTAAGAATGGTGGGAATGATGGCGAAGACCACCGCCATGGCGTGTCGCCGGGGCGATACGCGAAAGGCCAGGGTCGTAATCTCGATGCCCACGAAGATCAGAATCGGTTTAACCGCGGCTTCCGGCACCAGTTCCACGATGAAACCGATGAGTCCCAGCATGCCGCCGATGCCCACGGCCAATCCCGTGAAAAGCGTATAGGCCGCGCGCGCGCCCATGGCCTTGTAGGCCGAGTGCCCGATGTAGGGCGTGGACTGCGAAACGCCGCCGCAGACGCCGGCCAGCAGCGTGGCCACGGCTTCGGTCAAAAGAATATCGCGGGTCTTGTAATCGTCCCCCGCCAGGCGCGCGCCCTCGGTAACATTGATGCCGCCGACGATGGTCAACAGACCAAAGGGAATCGCCACCGGCGCGTAATTCATGGCGCGCCCCAGTTCCTTAAAAGCACCGGATTCCGGCAGGGGCGGCAACCAGCCGATGCCCTTGAGGGTCGGCGTATGGAACTTCACGCCCAGGTTTTCCAGCACGCCGGTTCCGCCGAGCACGTAATAGATGGCCGTCCCCACGACCACCGCCATGGCCGCGCCGGGTAACTTGAAGGGAAAATCGAAACGGGCAATCAAGGTAAAGACGATGATGCCCAGGGCCAGCAGACCGACGAAGGGTACGCGATACACTTCCACCAGCGACCAGGCCGCCAGCCAGACGATGCCGATGCCCGCCATGGAACCCAGCAGACCCGCCACCGGCACGAAGCGCTGCACGTATTCGCCGAAGAAAGAAGCAATTAGTTTGACGACGCCCATGATGATCATGGTACCCATGCCCACGTACCAGGTAATTTCCGCGGCCTTGAGTTTGACCATGGCCGGGTCCATGCCCTGCGCCCGCAAATCACCCGAGACCACCAGAAAGCAGGGACCAAGTACCGCTACGGCGATGCCGATGGTGGACGGCGTATCGAGCCCCAGGGGCATGGCCGTCACGTCGGATCGCTTTTCTTTTTTAGCCAGGCGAAAAGCCATCCAGGTATAAACCAGATCTCCGAACATGACCCCCAGGGCCGTGCCCGGAATCATCTTCGTAAAGATGAAGTCGGCCGGCACGCCGAAGCCGATTAGAATCCCGGCCAGCAGAACCAGGTTTACGACATTATCCAGAAAAAGAGCAAAGAAGGCATTGAGATCGCCGGGGGCCGCCCAGCGGTAGCGTGTGTCAGTCATTGAGTTTTCCATTCTCCAAAGGCAAGCTTCGGATTTGTTTGCGTCCAGAATTCAAGAATTGTTACGGGGGTCAATGGATTCCCGGGCCGATGAAACCGGTTTCATGCTTGCCTGAATATTCACGCACGGATGCGATGGGACCGTGCAAGCGCCCGAAAAACGGAACTCGCCGGCGAAAGGTTCTCGCGGGGCGGCGACGCCTCGCGGCGATGGGATTTTACGAGCAATCCATGATTACAACCATGTTCCCGGGCAAAGGCTTCCCGAGGAAAGCGCGGAAAAAATGCGCAAGATGGCCGAATCGCCCTTCGCGTTTTTTCGAGGCACCGCCCATCTCTTCTACCGGGACATGGCCGAGTTGCCTCCGTCGGAGTTCCTGGACGCATCCACCTTCCGCGCGCGCCTCATGGGCGACGCCCACCCGGGCAGTCTGGGAGCCTTCCGCGCCGGCCGGGGCGATTTCGTTTTCGACCT
>CAZGYS010000853.1:1233-2476 GCA_964530305.1 uncultured Leptospiraceae bacterium | reverse complement strand
ACCGTGCCTGAAGCCATTGTCGCCGTCCATTGTGGTCTGAAAACGGTCGGTCTCAGTGTGGTCACTGACATGTGTCTGCCGGATGCGCTGAAGCCCGCCAATGTCGAGGAAATCATTGCCGTGGCGAATGAGGCGACTCCCAAACTGATTGCTGTGGTTGATGGGATCGTTCGGGAATTCAATCACACCAGGCTGGCTTGATCGCGAATGGTCGAAACGCCACCGCCCACTGGTTGGGAAGATGATCATCAGCATCATGCCCTGTATATTAAGTACGATTTTTAAGTTTACGATCATGGCCATCCACCATTGTTAACGGCGATACGCATGACGCGGATCGCGTACATAACCGCGGCGATGTTCGCCGACGGTTCAGTTGAAGTTTAAGAGAAACCGACTGGGGTTTTAGTGGATGGGAGGAGCGCGGGACGGATGCAAGCCCCGGACCCGATGCGATGTGTGCGCGACGAGGAAATTCGCGGCTAGAAAAGAGCGAAAGCGATTTTGCAGGCCCGCCGTCGAACCGGCCGCGGCCGGACCGGGAGACTTACGACGATGGCGTTCGGTCTCCTCGTCGAACTCCGAAAGCACTTCGGCTTCGGAGCGGGAGGAACGGGACTCCTCGCTACGCTCTTCGATGACGGGCGCGTGGTATTCGAACAGCACTCCGGCGCCCAGCAAGAGCACCAGGAGCGACGCATACCACTTGTCTCTGGTTTTAGAGAAAGCTTTCATGAAAATCCGCTTCCGTTTGATAGAAAGCGGATGTGCCGGTGGATCGTCAAGAGGGAAATGGACGTTTACTTGTTAAAGGGGCGACGGGGGAATCCGGCCATGGCCGCGGTTTAGCTCACGGCACGGAGTAAGTCGTATCCGCGCCGGGGTTCACGTTACCGGTTATAGTCCAACTGCTCCCGTTCGAAAACGTAGGCGGCGCGAGAGTACAAAAGGCGGGCGTCGATGCGTCCTTGTAGTTCACATTGTAGGTCCCCGCCGTGATGGTCGAATAACCGGAAGTATTCCCACTGGCCAATAGATTCGCCACCTGAGTTCCCGACGTAGTTCCGCAGGTCGTGTCGAGCCAGAGAGAATAAGCTACGCCGCTGCTGTTCATGAAGCGAACCCGGGGAGCCGTGGTGGATGCCGTGAAAGTTCCGGAGTAAGTACCCGTGCAAGCGGTGCTCGCCGTCGTTGCGTTCGAAGTCGCCGGGTTCGTGCCCGAAGCGTAGTGCTCAATGGCGAC
>CAZGYS010000853.1:0-1223 GCA_964530305.1 uncultured Leptospiraceae bacterium | reverse complement strand
TGCCGGACACCGAACCCGCGCAACTGCCCATGGAATACGTGGTGGAACAACTGGTCGTCGTCGAATAGGTTCCTGATCGCCCCGCGCAATCCGCTACCGCCGCGGCCGCGGTCCAGCTGCCGGTATAACTGATGCACAGTGCGCTCGTAGTACACGAGCCCGAGGGACCGGTGGCCGTTGTTCCACCTCCGCCCGTTGTTCCCGTGCCCCCGCCCGCCGCGAGAATCGACGAGATTGCGGCGAGTATGGAAGGATCTATGTCGTCCGTCGACGTACCGTTCAGCAGGTTGCATGACGAGCCAATCAGTAATGTTAGTAGAATTGAAGTTAGGAAGGATATTTGACGCATGTTTCACCCGGTTATTTTTGAATATGGTTCTACTCTTGCGTGCTTCAAGCGGCTTAACTTAAGCAATGCCGATCGAAACGCGAAGGTGATGTCCAGTGGGAGGAGCGGATTCAGGTTGTGCAAGTGGATTTTGAGTCTTCCAGGGAGGGTACCAAGGGTTTCTCAATGCTTCACCGGGACAGGTTTCTCAAACCCTGCTTTTAATTTCACTGGGGGCAAAGCCGAAAAGTCTTTTGAACTCCCTGCTGAATTGGGCGGGACTGTTGTAACCCGATTCCATGGACGCTTGAGTAACATTGAGTCCGTCCAGCATCAGGCTATAGGCGTTGTGAAGCCGTAGTTGCTTCAGAAATTGCATCGGTGAAAGGGAAGTGGCCTTTTTAAAATTTTCGTGAAGAGACGAAGTACTGACGCCGGCACGCCCGGCGAGCTGCTCCACGGAGATATCATTGCGAAAATTCGTTTCCAGATATTGAATCACGGGGGCTACCAGATGAGCTTTCGCATGTCGGAACGCGCAATTCCTCAAGATGGAACCCGCGGGACATTTAAGTACGGAATAGTAAAACTCTCTCAACAATGATTTTCCGAGAATTTTTTCATCCACCGGGTTGTTTACTACTTTCAAGATGCGCACGGCGCAATCCCTGATTTCTTCCGTTATCCTGGTCGCGACGATTAGATCCTCGGTCGGTTTTTCGTTCTTCCATTCCGCGAACTCATTGTAATCAACCAGCAGCTCGTTGATGATCAACGGATTGATGCGCACCCCGAGACTCAGGTTCGGCTTACTTCTTTTGACCCGCTTGAGCTCTGATTCGATCGGCATCTTGAGCTTTGCTATCAAGAGCTCTTCCTCATTGGCGTTTACTTC
>CAZGYS010000852.1:0-2477 GCA_964530305.1 uncultured Leptospiraceae bacterium | reverse complement strand
ATTCCACGGACATGGAAGCGGCTTCGTAAGTCGGGCCGCCTTCCAGCCCTGTATCCATTATTGCCATGCGACGGTCGTTCGCATGGCGAGTAGAATCGCATCGCCTACCAGCGGCGCCAGCAGATAGCGCCTTTCGCCGTTCCACTGAATCGTAAAGCCCGCGAACTCCGCCGACCGGAGGAGTTCGCGCGCCAGGCGCCGGTCCCCGGTAAAGCGCGCGCCCGCCGCCGCGAAGCCGGTTCCCGCCGGACTAAATCCCAGCACCAGCGGACCGGAATCCAGATCGCCTATATCCATAATCCCGCCGCCGGGGAATTCAGTCATGCCCGTGAAGAGGAGCGCGCGGTTCCGGAAGTGTTTCTTCGTGAGTCGGGCTTGCTCCCGGGCGAAGCGCGGATCCGCGTAGTACAAATAGAAGTTTGTCCATCCGGCGCCGCTGCTTCGAGAGACCTTGCTCCCGGGCGATTTACCTGGATGAAACGCCAGCACCCCCGTCCGCTGATCCCGAAAGTGACGCCCCGCATACCCAATCCAGAGGCGAGCCGTGCGGGCCGTGTAGGAGTTCCTACGGGCGCGACCGTGGAGAGCCAGCGCGGCGACGACCACGGCATTGTCGGGGATGTAGGTTTCGCCGGGGTAGGTGCGGGCATTGTATCCGGGCGCTCGCCGCAGGCGCCGGGCGAGAGTCAGGCTGACCCGGTCGAACAAACGAAGCAGCCGGGCATCGCGGCCGCCCAGGGAATGATAGGCGGCCAGCATGAAGGCCAGGTGTCCCAGGTAGCCAATCTGTCCTCTCCGAGCCCCCATGGAATGCAGCGGGTCCCGTCTCCAGCGCCGTCGGTCGAATTGTCGGAACTCCTCCCGCAAGACGCGTCGGAGCAAATCGCCCGTGATTTGCCGCGACTCGGCGCGAGTCTCGGGATACATGCGGGCAATATTGGCCAGCGCCGCCGCCGTCATGGAGTGCGTCACGAGGGCCCACTCGCCTCGGAACTGGGCCGGAATGGCGATCGGCATGGAATTGGGACCGGCTCCCTCCCGATGCAGCCGCCGAATCAAATACGCGCGCCGCGCTAGAATGTCGGATCTCGTACTCCGGGAAGCGGTCTTCGTATCGTCGACCAGGACGGTCGCCATCCAGGCCGGCTTGGCCCCTGAGAAGGCGAGGAACATGCCGGCACCCAAAGCGAGCGCCCTGATCAGGATCCGGCCGATCGTCCAGCGTGGAGTTCCTACGGTGGGGCGGGTTTTGGGGAGGCGATTTCTTCCGTGCATGTCATATTTTAGCCCGGCGAGGCGTTTTCCGCCGGCGTTCCGGTGCCGGAGGAGCGGCACCCGGGTGCTTTTTCCTTTACCGCATTTCTGAAGGCGTGGCCCCTGAACCAAATCGTGGAACTCAGGTTCCCCGGTTGAAAACCGAGAAATAGAGCGAAGAAACCGGCCGAGAAACGTCTATATTGTAGGAGTTCCTACAAGCGTATTGTGGAGAGAAGGCATGAGGGCAGTGAATTTTAAGACCAATCGAGCGGGCATCGGGCCGGTCCTGGTGGGCGCCGCAATCGCGACCCTGGTCCTGGTGGGCCTGCCGCTGGTAGGAGTTCCTACAACGGCCCAGACCGCCATCGGCGGCGGCGGGACGACTCCGAAGGCCGGTAAGAAGCGTGAGACCATCCCCGTGCAGGAGATGCTGTTGCGGGTGGATGAAGTCTTGAAGATACCCGCCGGCTTGCTGACCGGACGCCTGTCCGCCGTCACGAAGACGGGCAAGTCCGCCGTCTGGGACTTCAGCCTGTATCGCAAGACCATCGTCAAGGACGGCCTGAATCAGACCGCCATGCTGTACGTACTTTCCAGTAAGCGTCGCGGCCTGGAGGCCAAGATTTTGTTTCGGGAAAACGGCGATGAGATCTGGCTCTGGGATGCCGTGCGCGGGCGATTGTTCCGTAAGCGGGATCTTGAAAAATACCAGGGCGTGCTGGGCACCGGGTTTTCGTATTTGGAATTAAGCGGGGCTGAATATCAGGCTACGTATACGGGACGTCGCGCGGTACTTTTGCGAACCCCGGACAAGAAAGTCATGACGCGCATGACCATGGTCCCCATCAACCCGGGTCTCTACAGCAAGTTGCGTCTGCTGGCGGATCAGCAGAAGGAATATCGCCCGGTGCGGATCGATTTCCACGGGCGACGAAAAGTATTGCACAAGACCCTGAATTTTTATTACGGCGATATCCTGCTCAAGGACCAGGGGCGCACGAGCAAAACGCGCCTGCCGGTGCGACTGGAAATGCTGGACCTTCGCACGGGCGTGATTTCGCGCATGGAATACTTCAGCGTGGATAAACGCGTGAATCCGGATAACGCCTTTTTCGATCCGGACTATTTGAATCGCTGAATGTTCGTATCCAATACCATTCGCCTCGCTACGGCCGATGCCGTCCAGGTGCAGGCGAATGGTATTGGATCCGAACATTCAG
>CAZGYS010000851.1:0-2477 GCA_964530305.1 uncultured Leptospiraceae bacterium | reverse complement strand
GGATTCACGACACGCGGTTGGCCGCCGAAGGTAGCCTGCACGCCGAAGCCCACGGTTTCGCTCACGTCCATTTGCACGGACGAAGGAACTATGTTGAGGCCGTCGATGGGCGGATTGGGTTCGCCATTGGGCGTATGATCGGAGGCGTCGGGGATACCATCGCCGTCGGCATCCGGATGAGAAGCGGCGGGAGGATCCGCCGGGTTACGGGGATCGAAACCATTGTCGATTTCCCAGGCGTCCAGATAACCGTCGCCGTCCTGATCCCGCGTGTAATTGTTGATGTAGGCGTTGTTGCCGGAATCGGCCGGGTATTGAAAGATGTTCGTCGTGGGGCGGGTCGTGTTCGCGCCGTATTGATCAATGGCGAGAATTTGCATTTGCACGCCCGCCGCGGCCATGGCCTCGTAGGGAATGTCCGCGCGAAACCAGTCGCCGCCGTCCGGAGTCATGGCGATGACATTGGTTCCGCCGCCCACGGGTCCCGTGATGAGATAGACCTGCATGGTATCGCCGTCCGGCTCCACGATGCGCGTGCGTACGCGATGAGGAAGAAACGTCGTGTTGGGCTTAAAGTAATAGAAGGCCCCCAGGACATTGGGCGGAGCATTACCGGCCGGAGGCGATGCGCCGCCGAACAGGGAGAAGGTACGCGTCGTCATGACCAGGGTATCGCCTTCGACTTTCGTATCGCGCGCGGCCCAGCCGGTGATTACGGCGGAATCGTCGTTTTCGGACGTCTTTGTTATGGCGAATCCCGCCGAACGCGCCTTGCGCAGATTCAATGAACTAATGCGCGAAGTATCCAGGGTGGCAATCAACGTAACGTCTTTCTTAAAGCGATAAGAAGGCGTGATTTGATATACCGGCGTCGTGGGAATGAATCCGCCGGGCAGGGCGCTGGTGGCGGCGGTATATTTAGTAATAGTGAACTTTTGCTGATCATCCATGGCTCCCGGGGGAATGATGATCTTGAGCATATTGTCCGAGGAGGTAATGGTCGTTCCCGATGGACCGGAGGCACCGCCTCCCGCGGGCGTGCCGGGTCCTGGAACCGAGCTACCGCCCAGGGAAGCCAGAGCGGCGGCCGAGACGGGCGTCGAATCCTGCTTTTTCTCACCAAACAGTGAATCCTCCAGGCTGCGAATGGCCAGGCAGCTTGAGAAGGCCAGGGTTCCCAGCAGGATAAGGCTGAATATTCTAATTATGTATTTGAGGCTTGAAGTCGGCATGGAGCACTCCAGGTAAACGGCCGGGCCGTTTACTAACTTTGTATAGTTAAATTTAGGATTGGGCGGTTTAGCCCTTCTAAAGTTAACGGATTCAGGAAGCGGATGTACCAAAAAAACAAGCAAAAAATTGGGGCGAAAAGTACATCGGGCCCTGGAAATGCCGGCCGATTTGTAATAATATTCAAAATCCCGGGGGAAATCAGCGAATATCCCGCAGTGGAGCGGTCAGCATGTCGAGCTGGTCCGTCAGACGCTTCCAGGAACGGCCTTCGGCGATTCGGCGCGCCAGGTTCATCTCGTTCAAGATTCGTTCGACGAGTCCGTCGATATATCCCCGGTCGAGGATGAATTCCTTTAAGGGCGAGAGGCCGTCGCCGGTGGAAGTCGCGCTCCAGAGTTCGCGTCCCCGCTCGTCGAGCAACCAGTACAGCGTGGATTTCTGGTTCGCGGCCGCGTCTTCCTCCACATCCTGAAGGTCGTCCAGAAAGCGCCAGGCCAGAGAGAAGTGCTCGAGAAAAGCGATTACGTCATTCGTGAGCTTGACATCTTCGCCTGCGAAGGCGACCGGCCCGGCCAACCAGGTTCCTATCTGTAGCTTGAATCGCGCGCCGTACGTATCCAGATCCGTAACGGTGTCCCGGTCGTGTATGCCCGTGAAGTAGCGCTCGAGCATTTGTTCGATGGGTGCCTGCGCCGCGGGGCCCAGGCCGGCCAGGGCGCTTCGATAGAACGACCAGGCTTCGCTGCGTAATTGCAATAACAGATGGGTGGTGGGAACCTGGCCGTCGGTCAAATGATCGTCCAGCAGATGCAACAGCAGGGACATCGCCTGGGCCGTTGCCAGATTATCAAGCCAACCCTCATTCGGGGTTTCATTTCGCGTTATGCGGTCTTCCCATAGTTGGGGCACAATGGTCCAGATGGGCGCGTAATAGATGCGAAAGAAATCGAAATCGCCGTCGGGCGCGATGCCGGCCTGCTTGAACAAGAACAGCAGGGCTTCGGTCCGCAGGGGCCGGGGTAAGCGGCGACACAGATCTCGCAGCCGCTGATTCATACGACGATTAAAGGCGCTGTCGGCGGCGTCCAATCGCACCGGGCCGAAATGATAATCGGAAAGATTCATTAAACGCGTTATGTTTCGCCTGGACGCGAAAGGCGTGCCAGGGTCACCAGCGCGTTCACGTCGTCCCTCAGTAGATAGGTTTCCAGTTCGTGATAGACGACCGGTTCGGTTACCAGTAT
>CAZGYS010000850.1:0-2499 GCA_964530305.1 uncultured Leptospiraceae bacterium | reverse complement strand
CCCATAACCATTACGATCACCTGGATTACGCCACGGTGAAGGGGATTCTCGCGCGCAATGGAACCGAGCCCTTGTTCTGTGTTCCGCTGGGAGTAAAGAAGTGGTTCGCGGATCTCGGTGTCGGCAATGTGCTCGAATTGGATTGGTGGCAATCGCGGACCGTGGGCGATTGGACCCATCATTGCGTGCCCGTACAACATTTCAGTGGTCGTTCCTTGACGGACAGGAACGCCACGCTCTGGTGCGGCTGGATCATGGAACACCGTGATGGTTATAAGTTATTCTTCGCCGGTGATACTGGGTATTCGCCGGACTTCAAGGACATCGGCGAACGCTTTGCTCCCGTGGACTTATCCCTGCTGCCCATCGGCGCCTATGACCCGCGCTGGTTCATGAGTTCCATGCACGTCAACCCGGACGAAGCCGTGCGAATTCACCAGGACGTGGGCTCGCGTTTGTCGATCGCCATGCACTGGGGCACTTTCAGCCTCACGGACGAACCCATGGACGAGCCGCCGCGTCTGCTCAAGGAAGCCCTCCGCGAACACGCCGTGCCGGAGGAAAATTTCATCGTGATGGAGCACGGAGAGACAAGGCGATTCTAAAACGGGCCACTGAAGGCACGAAAAACACCGAAAGGAATTTAAGGCGCTTGAGTTGATTGTGCATCCGGTAAGCGAGGTACCCGGAGCTGGTGCATTCGCGGTCCATGCATGCTAGCAAGCCCTCATAAAACTCACCTGAAAAAAATTCCGTGCCTTCCGAGACTTCCGTGGCCCATTTATGAATTAGAATTGTAGCGATCACTATATCCGGCGAGACCGCCCCATAATTTTCTTGCAATCGCAAAGGCGATTTCGGTCCATAGGTCATGAGCGCCGATACCACCGTCCACTACCGAACCTGTCCTCTCTGCGAAGCCACCTGTGGTCTTGAAATTCACACCCGGGGCGATGAAGTCGTCTCCGTGAAGGGAGACAAGCAGGACGTTTTCAGTGGAGGATTTCTCTGCACCAAGGGGCTGGCCATCGGCGATTTACACAGTGATCCCGATCGCCTCCGAACGCCGCTCATTCGCGAAAACGGAAAATTTCGGGAGGCATCCTGGGAAGAGGCTTTCGCTCGCATCGACGAAAACATCAGTCGCATCATCAAGGAAGAGGGACGGGATGCGTTAGGGGTCTACGCCGGCAATCCCAATGTGCATAATCCGGGGTTGTACTTTTACAATCCCACTTTCATGCGGGCCCTGCGCACGCGTCATATTTATTCCGCGTCCAGCGTCGACCAACTACCCAAGCAGATTACCGCGGGGCTCATGTTCGGCTCCGGAAACGCGGTGCCCATTCCCGATATCGATCGTACGGACTATATGATTGTGATGGGAGCGAACCCCTTCGTATCCAACGGTTCCCTGATGACTTCGCCTGATTTTCCGGGCCGCGCGAAAGCCTTGAAAGAGCGGGGCGGCAAACTCCTGGTCATCGATCCTCGTCGCACGATTACGGCGCGCAAGGCTTCCGAACATCTCTTTATTCGGCCCGGCTCGGACGCGTATTTTCTGTTTGCCATGGTTAATGTGCTTTTCGCGGAAAACCTGGTAAAGACCGGCGAACTAACGGAGCACCTGGACGGCCTGGAACGGGTGCGGGAACTGTCCGAGGAGTTCTCGCCGGAAGCGGTCACGGAACGTTGCGGCATTTCCGCCGACGACATTCGTCGAATTACGCGAGAGCTGGCCGCGGCGAAGTCAGGCATCGTCTACGGGCGCATCGGCACGTGCACGCAGGAGTTCGGCACGCTTGCAAGCTGGCTCATCGACGTAGTTAATATTCTCACCGGCAACCTGGACCGACCCGGGGGCGTCATGTTTACGCGTCCCGCCGCGGCCGTGACCCATACGAAAGCGCGCACGGGCAAGGAAACCGGCGTTCGCATCGGCAAGCGCAAGAGTCGCGTGCGCGGTTTGCCCCAGGCCTACAGCGAATTTCCCGCGTCGTGTCTGGCGGAGGAAATCGAAACCGAGGGCAAGGGACGCATTCGCGCGCTGTTTACCATCGCCGGAAATCCGGTGGTCAGTACGCCCGATTCCACGGCGCTTGATCGCGCCCTGGGCACCCTTGATTTCATGGTGAGCATCGACATCTATTTGAATGAAACCACGAAACACGCCGACGTGATCCTGCCCGGGCTTTCGCCCCTGGAGGATTCGCATTTTGATCTGGTCTTCATGCAGTTCATGGTGCGGGATACCACCAACTATTCGCCTACGATCTTCGAGAAGCCGGCCGGACAAATGTATGAATGGGAAATCATGCTGACCCTGGCCAATATCGTGGCGGGCAGGGGCCCGAAAGTGGATCTGCAAGCCATGGACGACGCGAGTCTGCGGGGCTGGATTACCACCCTTGGTGAAAAGCCGAAGCATTTGGCGGACGAACCGGATAAGGTGATGGAAATGCTCGACGGCGAACGCGGTCCCGAGCGCATTATCGACTA
>CAZGYS010000849.1:0-2509 GCA_964530305.1 uncultured Leptospiraceae bacterium | reverse complement strand
TAGCGCACCGTGTTCGGGACGCGGGGGTCGGTGGTTCAAATCCACTCATCCCGACTATTTCCTCTTTTTTTGTGATATGATGTCCTCTACCGCGTATATACAAAGACGGGTCGCGGGACCTGAGGGAGTCGGACAACATGCGAATTAAGCTATGGGGTGTGCGCGGTTCCATCGCCACGCCGCTGGGGCCGGAGGATTACCGCCACAAGCTCCACGGAGTTCTACGGCACGCGGTGGAAGCCGGCCTGAAGGACTCCTCGGAAGAGTCCCTGGATAAGTTCATCGCGGACCTGCCCCACGATCTCCGCTACATCTACGGCGGCAACACCACCGCCCTGACGGTTTCCACGGAAGCCATGGACGCGCCCGTGATCGTGGACTGCGGCACCGGTATTCGCGCGCTGGGAGACGAACTCATGGCCGGGCCGTGCGGCAAGGGCCAGGGAGTGCTGCGTATCTTCCTGACCCATACCCACTGGGACCATATTCAGGGCCTGCCCTTTTTCAAGCCCCTGTTCATCCCCGGCAATGAAATTCATTTTTATTCGCCCATGGAAGATTTGAAATCCAGGCTGATTCGTCAGCAGATGGATTATTTCTTTCCCATCGCCTTTGAGGCCATGGGGGCCACCAAGCACTTCCACCACCTTAAGGAAACCGACGCGCCCACGGACCTGGGAGACGGCCTGACGGTGGACTTTCATCCCCTGAAGCATCCGGGCGGGAGTTTCGCCTATCGCTTTCGCCGCGATAAGCACACGTTCATTTTCGCCACCGACGCCGAGTTTACGGGAGAAGACCTGGCCAGCATCGGCGATTACACGGACTTTTTCAATGAAGCGGACCTGATGATTCTGGACGCTCAGTATTCCCTGGATGAGGCCTTCGGCAAATTCGACTGGGGGCATACGTCCAATACCATGGCGGTAAATTGCGGAGTGAAATGGAAGCTTCGTAATCTGGTGCTCACGCACCACGAGCCGGCCTATTCGGACTCGAAGCTGTTCGCCAATTTCCAGCATGCCGTGGAACATAAGAACAACATGAAGGCGGAATTGCCCCGCCTGCATCTGGCCCGGGAAGGAATGGTCTTTCGCCTGGGTCGCCGCCCCTGACCCTGGAAATTCAACTTGTATTACTTCGCCCGCATATCCGGTTTTCTTCTCTTGCCGGGATTCGGCGGAATCGCGCTGGTCGCGTCCCTGCATGAGGCGATGGTCGCCGACCTGGAGACGCGCATTCGCCGCGAAGGTCGCCCCGCGTTCGTCACCCTGAATCGCGCGCAGGAAGTTTCCACGCCCCTGGGCGGGCGTTACTATTATTCCTACTCGGGTTACGTCGACCGCAATCGCATCCGCGGCCTGGAGGAGGTTCCCCGGGAGCTCTTCCACGTCCTGTCCGAAGGCAAGAACGTGCAGGTACTCGTCTACCGTGACCCGTCGGGCGCGGCCCACATTCGCCTGCGCGACGGAAGCCTGCCCTACGGTCGTCGCTTGCGGCTCCTCAAAAATTTATCCCTGGCCCTGGCCGGCCTGGGCGCGCTGCTCTTAATTTTCGCCTTCGCGCGTAAACGAATCTCGGGGCCGGGTCCGGCCTACGCCCTGCCCCATGAAAACCGGGAATAAACTCCCGCCATGGAAAGCGCGCAAGGTCCTCATCGCGCCCGATAAATTCAAGGGCACCCTGACCGCGCCCGAGGCGGCCGACGCCATGGCCCGGGGCCTGCGGCGATTTTTCGAACCCGCGCTCCCCGAAATCATACTCCGCCCGCTGGCGGACGGCGGCGAAGGCAGCCATGAAACCCTGCGGGCCCTGCGAAGCGACCTCAAGGAGGACCATGGCGATTTTCCGGATTGTTCAGGCCGCCCGCGAAATACCCCCTGGCTGCGCGACGACCGGGGCAGTCACTATCTGGAAACGGCGAAAATCGTCGGACTGCTCCTGCCCGGCGCGCGCGAATTGCCGGTCTCCCGGCGCAATACCCGAGGCATCGGCCTGTGGCTGCACGAACGAATCCACCGGGACGAACAATTGCATTTGTTCCTGGGCGGCAGCGCCGTGAGCGACGGCGGCTTCGGCCTGGCGGGCGCCCTGGGCTTTCGCTTCCTGGGCCGGGACGCATCCCCGGTAGAGACCTTCCGCGATGTAGAGCGGGCCGTTCGCGTCGAATTCCCTCCGGACGCGCCGCGCGCGCGAATCGTTCTTTATACCGACGTGAGTTCGCCCCTGGTCGGACCCCGGGGCGCGGCGCGGCTCTTCGCGGGACAGAAAGGCGCCGACGTGAATGAAATCGCCCAGATCGACCTTCGGCTCACGCACATGCTGAAGCTTTTCAAGGCCGCCCGGGAGTACGAACCGGCGCCCGCGGGCTCCGGGCTCAACGAAACCCATGGTCCTCCGGGTAGCGGCGCGGCCGGCGGCATGGCCCTGCCCCTGCTCTACTGGCCGGGCCTCGATGTACGCGTGGAGTCCGGCATTGATTTTTTCCTGAATCAGGCGCTGCATTGGA
>CAZGYS010000848.1:0-2521 GCA_964530305.1 uncultured Leptospiraceae bacterium | reverse complement strand
GGGGCGCGGGCGCCGCGGCCGGTTTGCAGGCGATGAGCATTACAAAGAGCAAGGCCGGGAGTACCGTCAGCGAGCCGGTCAATCGCATGGCGCGGCGATTTTTCCCGAGGACGGCGTCTCCCCGGAGCGGGATTAAAAATGTCGACAAGATAACCCGATTCATGCTTTTATCCTTGCAGTCGGATGAAGCGGTGTCATTTGTCGAACCGTCAAATCTTTTCGATAAAACACAAAGAAATTCCAGTCTCACATCATCTTCAGACATTCCGTATCGATGCAATCAGGAAAATTCATTCTCCCGAACGCGGATATCCGTTCGGTGAAGGCAGGGTAATCAGAAGTGCAAGGACTACACCGAATTTATAAAGTATTCGGACTGATCTTTTTCGTCACCATGGTGGGCATCTCGTGCGATGCCGCCCAGAGCAAGACCGTTCCTCCCGGGTTCGGTCAGGACGATTTCACGAACATCGTTTCCTACGCTCGTCGATATTATCTGGATCCCGGTTCCGTCGACATCAGCCGTTCCTACGTGGGGGCCGCGGAGGCCGCGCTCAAATCCCTGCCGTATCCGCTGGTGCTCATGAGCAAGAGCTTTTATGAGAAGCGTTCCGAAATTCAGGACGCTGATCGAATCATGCCCGGCAAGGTTGAGAAGGTGGGCGGTTCGGATGAATACCTGGTGTTCGTTCCCGACTACGTTCAGATTGATAAGCGAGACAAGGGCATCACGAAACGGGATCGTAAACTTAAGCTTACTCCCGCGCAAAGAGCTAAACGCTTCGCCGAGAATCGTGCTCGCATCAAGAAAGAACAGCGCTTCGTGGAGTCGGCCTGGAATCAGGTGGCGTTCTCGAAAAAGGACTTTCAAAAAATCGTAAAGTGGATCAGCGAGAATCGCTCACGCTATAATCAACCGCCGTCCACCTACAAGGGAGAGCACCCCTACGAAAAAGATCCCTTCGGCATGCACCATGTCTTCTTCGCCGCGGCCAATGGTTTCATCCAGATGATGGATCCCCACAGCGGTATTCTGGATCGGGAATCCTGGGCGCGCATTCGCCGCGAAAGTCAGGACTCGTCCTTCGAAGGTATCGGCGCCCTCTTACGCGGCGGCGGAACCAGGGACGTAGTCGTGGAGACTCCCTTGCCCGGTTCGCCCGCCCTGAAGGCCGGCCTGCGCGCGGGAGATATCATTCGCAAGGTGGACGGCAAGACCATCGAATCCCTGCCGCTTTCGCAGGTGGTCAAACGCATCCGCGGCAAGAAGGCCACCGTCGTGGCGCTGTTCGTCGAGCGCCCCACGGAACTGCGTTCCCTGACCATTCGCATCAAGCGCGACGTGATCGAACTCAAGGCGGTCTCTTCCCGTTATCGCGCGGATGAAGGCCTGGGCATACTTAAGATTTCTTCCTTCCTTTATGATACGGACCGAACTTCCGTCGCCGTGCGTCGGGAATACCAGGCGCTGCTGCGTAAGGCCGGTAAGCCTCTCAAGGGCCTGATCATCGACCTGCGCAACAATCCGGGCGGAGACCTGGACGAAGCCATCAATACCACCGGCCTGTTCTTGCCGGAGGATAAAGTCGTCGTGACCATCAAGAGTCGTAATCGCACGCGCAATCGCCGCAATCGCGGGGAGCCCATGATTCCCATGCGCGGCGGCAAGTCCCGCTTCCCCGTTATCGTGCTCATCAACGCGGGTTCCGCGTCGGCCAGCGAGATTCTCGCCTCGGCCTTGATGGACCACAGCGCGGCGCTGGTGCTGGGGGATCGCAGTTTCGGTAAGGCCAGCGTGCAGGGCCTGCAGCCCCGCGGGGACGTCATCTTGAAGTTGACCACCGCGCGCTACTACGCGCCGAAGGGTTATACCATTCAGGTCTACGGAGTGCAGCCGGACATCCGCGTTTCGGACGAGCCGGATGGAACCTTTCCGCCGCGCTTTCGCGAAGAAGACATGTGGCGCCACCTGCCGGAACTGACTCGCCGGAAGGCCGACTCGGCGCGGGAAGCCTGGCTTGAAAAGCTGAAGGCCGCGGTAGGTAAAAACGAAGCCGCCGAGCAGTATCTAAAGAAGCATAAGAACGATGCCCTTAAGCCGGACTATATGCTGACGCGAGCGCTGGGTTATCTCAAGGCCATGAAACGTTATCCGCGACCCTGACGGGCGCGGAGACAGGGCCGGATCCAGGTTCCGCTATCTTGTTGTTGGTAATTGCTTTTAGTATAGCTTTAGTTGGTATAGCTTGAGTTGCTTCTATTTGATCGCCTCTAAATGACGCGCGTTATCGATGTAGATTTCCTCGTGCTGGGCAGCGGCGTGTCCGGTCTTTACGCCGGACTGCGCCTGGCGGACTCCGGCAGCGTTCTGGTCGTCACCAAGGAAAAGACGGCCGAGGCCAATACTTCCTACGCCCAGGGCGGAGTCGCTTCCGTTCTGGCGGCCACCGATAGTTTCGAATCCCACATTCAAGATACCATGACCGCCGGCGCCGGTCTGTGCGACGCCGAGGCCGTGGAG
>CAZGYS010000847.1:0-2529 GCA_964530305.1 uncultured Leptospiraceae bacterium | reverse complement strand
CACGCGCGCCAGACCGCAGATGCGTTCGCACACGACGGGGTTGCGCTTGTGGGGCATGGCGCTGGAACCCTTCTGGCCCCTGGCGAAGGGCTCTTCGACTTCGCGGCCTTCCGATTTTTGGAGCAGGCGAATTTCCTGCGCCATGCGATCCAGTCCGCCTGCGATGACGCCCAGCACGGAAGAAAGGAACGCGTGACGGTCCCGGTTGACCACTTGAGTCGTGATGGGGTCCGGCTCCAGATCCAGCGTGCGACAAACTTCCTCTTCCATTTCCGGATCGATATTCGAAAAGGTTCCCACGGCGCCGCTGAATTTGCCTACGGCGATTTGTCTTCGCGCTTCCACCAGGCGATCCCGACCCCGCTTCATTTCCGCGTAGAAATTGGCGAACTTCATGCCCAGGGTCGTGGGTTCTCCGTGAATGCCGTGGGTGCGGCCGACAATCATCTGGTCCTTGTATTCAAGGGCTTTCTCCTTGGCCGCGGCGATGAGTCGGTCCATGCGTTCCAACAGAATGTCGGTGGAGCGAACCAGTTGCAGGCACAGGGCCGTGTCTCCCACGTCCGAACTGGTCAGGCCGTAGTGCACGAAGCGACCCGCGGGACCGATGTGCTCCTTTACATTCGTCAAAAAGGCGATGACGTCATGATGCACTTCCGCCTCGATTTCCAGGATGCGGTCCACGTTGAAGTCCGCTTTCTCCTGAATTGCCTTCAGGTCTTCCGCGGGAATGAGGCCGCGTTTATGCCAGGCCTCGCACACGGCGATTTCCACTTCCAACCAGATCCGGTATTTGTTTTCCAGCGTCCAGATTGAGGCGATTTCCGGGTTCGAATAGCGTGCGATCATGATGTCCGTATCCTCCGCGCCGCCCGGGAGCGCAAGGGGAATTCACCATGTTGCGGCGGCGGCATGCGTCGGCGCGCGGGAATGGGCGCCGACGTATTCTCCTTTACGCGCAAAATGTTTCGCGCGCGAACATGCTTAATGATGTTCATAAAAATAACTTAAAAACCGGTTGCGCGGCCCCTTTCAAGGCCCATGGTTCGGGAAAACGAATACGGTTAAGATGATTCAATCTTGAGGAGACCATATGCATGTCACAATGAAACGAGGCCCGGCGCGCACTGCGCTCATCGCCATGGTACTGTCCACCCTGGCGGGTTGCGCCGTTGGTTACAGCGGGAAGGCCTACGATCGCGCGATCGCCACGCGACACAAAACCGTGCTTTTGCTGGATAAGGCAAAGGACGACGACTCCGCGCGTGCTCACAAAAGCGAAATCGCCGCGCTGCGCGCCGACTACGCGAAAGCCGTGGAAGCCGAGCAAGCCCGCGAAGGCGTCATGACCAGAAATACCGAGAGCATCAATATCTGGAAGAGCATTTCCAAACTCGTCCAGCGCCCCCTGGCCCTCTGGGAAAAACAAGGTAAGCTCAATATCCGATTCATCAACAGCTTCAAGGATGAGTTGCACAAGAGCTTCAAGGACCTGCTGGATCTGGAGCAGGCGAAGAAAGGCGCCCCCGCGAAAGCGAACAAATAAACGATCCGAATAGGAAGCAGGCTTAAATAAGGAGAATCGTAATGTCCGGAACGGAAAAGATCGAACAAGCATTAAAAGAGAAAGCCGACGAGCTGGCCGCGAAGGCCAGGGAAAATTTCGGCGAAATGGCTGAACAGGCCGAGGCTGAAATGCGCGCCTTCCATGATGAAAGCAAGCGCGACCTGGTGCAATTCGGCATGGACCTGGCCGACAAACGGATCACCATGGACGAATTCAAGATACTCATGCAGGGGAAGCAGGAGCGTCTGGTGATTAAGTATGAAAAGTTCAAGGGCATGGCCCGGGTGGAAGTGGGCGAATTCGCCAAACAGGCCGTGGGAGATCTGACTTTGACGCTGGGAAAAGCCGCCCTGGAAAAAATCTGAATCGCGCGCGCTCTATTCGGTTCCGCTTGATTCCACCGGACGGGCGTGAGTGCGGATGGCGGTCAGCAGGGTTTGTTTCGTAACCGGTTTCGTCAGGTGGGCTTCGCAGCCCGCGGCGAAACTGCGTTGCGCGTCCTCCGCGGAGGCGTTGGCCGTCAGCGCGATGATCGGTACCGGGGTCAGGCCGCCGCGAATTTCGATTTCGCGAATCTGGCGCGTGGCCGTGTAGCCGTCCATGATGGGCATCTGCACGTCCATGAGGATCAAGTCGAAACGTTCATTACGCGCGCGTGAAACACCTTCCAACCCGTTGGAAGCGGTGGCCAGCTCCACGCCGGATTTTTTCAGGAAGGCGTCGATGAGCATGGCATTGTCCTCATTGTCTTCGACCAGCAAGACTCGCAGGGCTTGTCCCGGCTTCGCCTCGGGGGTTCGCGTGGAACCCGGGACGGAATCCCTTGAGCCGACGGAGGAAGCCTCCTGAAAGCGAGCGGTGAAGTGGAATGTACTGCCTCCCGGGACGCCTTCGCGCGCCGGGCGGCTCTCCACGCGAATTTCGCCGTGCATGAGTTCCACCAGCTTTCGAGAAATGGCCAG
>CAZGYS010000846.1:0-2533 GCA_964530305.1 uncultured Leptospiraceae bacterium | reverse complement strand
ATCTGCGCCGACCGTAGAATCGTGCGTCCCGCTCGATCCGGCAAACCCACCAGCATGCAAAACAAACCATTGGCGCTGCGTCCGCCCGACGCGTAGAAGCGGCGAAAGTACAAGCCCTGGCGCGAAAGTCGGTCCAGGTTCGGCGCGATGCGGGGATCCCCGCCGTGCATGCGCAGAAACTTGGCCGTAAATGATTCCAGGATCACCAGCACGATGTTGGGTTTTTCACCGCGCTTACCCCCCGGCGGAACGCGCGGCGGCATGTAGCGCAAGAGCGGATAATCCTTCAGGGGAAAATCCCTCGGTTTGCCCAGCAGGTTCTGGGTAAAGACGCGATTCTTTTCCGGATCATAGAAGCGGCGAAAGTCCCCCGTGTCCCCGCGGTCCTGAATGATCGTAAAAATTCCGTTGAGAGGCAGACTGTTTAGATACGAAGACTGGCCGCGAAAGGCGTCGGCGGAGCGAATCGGATTTTCCTGAATTCCGCCGCGCAAGGCCATAATAGTCAGGGCCAGAAGAACCATGATGAGAACCGCCAGTTCAAAAACCACGCGAAAGAATCCGCCGGGACGTTTTGCCCCGGAGCGATTGTCCGCGCGCGATTTATCCCGCCGGGCATTGTCCGGACGCAGCGTGTCCCGTCCGGCGTTCGCCTCCAGCTTGAGGCGATTTTCCATGCGCGTGTATTCATTGTTGCCGCGGCGATACACAATCCACCAGCCCAGCAGGAACGCAAGGGGCAGGGCCGCGAAATACACGGCCATGACCAGCGGGCGTTCTTCGATCACGCCGCCCAGAATCGTGCCTACGTCGGCCAGGTAGGCGTAGAATTCCCAGCCCAGGTGTTTATTGTTGAAAGCGAAGTTAAACGTGCTGGCCGTGAGGATCTGATTCAAAAGTCCGAACCAGCCGTATTGCAGGAAGTTCACCGCGCGAACGAAGCGCCGCGGCACTAAAGACAGTTTATCGTACGCCGCGAACAGGGGAAGGCAGATGAGCAGCGGTGCCATTAGAACCGGCAGGGCCGCGAGATCAAATCTTAAGCCCAGGAAGAATTGTTGTAGAGCGGCTCCGGCGCTTTCGCCCGCGGCGGCGGTTCCGGCCGGGTAGTAAATAAATAGAAATACCGCCCGCTGGAGCAGAAGAAAGGCCCAGGCGATGAAAAACCAGTTCAGGGCTTTGCGCAGGGCAAAGGACCAGTTCAGTGATCCTCGCTGGAGTAGGGACATCATGAAACTTTTCCCATTTTGCTTGCAGTGTCGGAGCCGGCAAGAATTTTGCTTTGAAAGGTTAAAAAGCGTGCTTCCGGGCCCATGGAAAACGGCGCCCGAGGACCGGCACGTGAAACCGGCCGAGTAAGACGAATGCACTGCATTCCCTCGGCAATTGCATGAAGAAGGATTATTATGACGGAAAAGAAAATCGACGTATTCGGCATCGGCAATGCCCTGGTGGACACCATTGCTTTCGTTGAAGACGATTTTATTCGCGAGCACGACTTGAATCGCGGCACCATGACGCTCACGGACGCGGATACCCAGGGGCGACTGCTCGCGGCCCTGGAAGGCGCCAAGGTGGAGCTGCATTCAGGCGGCTCCGCGGCGAATACCATGTTCGGCGTGGCCCTCTCCGGCGGCTCGGCGTTCTATAATGGAAAGGTATCCCGGGACTCCAATGGCGTATTTTACCGCGAAGACCTGCTGAAGTTCGGCATCCACTTCGACGTGAACCCCGCGGGCGAAGGTCCTACCGGTACCTGTATTGTTCTGACCACGCCCGACGCGGAACGAACCATGCTGACGAACCTGGGCGTCTCCACCGGACTCGAATCGTCCGACATCGATACGGACAAACTGGACCAGTGCAAGTACGTCTATCTGGAAGGCTATCTCTTCGACGCCGAAAATCCCCGCGCGGCCTGTTACAAGGCGGCCGAACACGCTAAAAAGAACGGCGTGAAAACGACCTTGACTTTCTCCGATCCCTTTTGCGTGGGACGCTTCAAGGACGACTTTTTGGCGCTCACGCGCGATTACTGCGATGCGATTTTTTGCAATGCCGACGAAGCTCGTTCCTTCGCCGACATGGAAGACCTGGACGCGGCCGCCAAGCACATCGGCGGGCTGGTGGACCTGGCGTTCATTACCAACAGCGAAAAAGGCGCCCTGGTCGTTCAGGGCGGCAACATCAGTTCCGTTGAGGGATTTCCCTGCACGCCCCTGGATACCACGGGCGCGGGCGACGCCTTCGCGGCGGGCGTACTGTTCGGCCTGGCCCATGACTATTCTCCCGAGAAGGCCGCGCGCTGGGGCAACTACCTGGCAAGCGAGACCGTCAAGATTTCCGGCGCGCGTCTCAATGAATCGCGCAAGCACGAAGTCGCGGAAATCATCGGTTGATTCGGGAAGACTGATATGACCGCCCCCCGTGTTCTGCATATTAATACGGCCCGAACCTGGCGGGGCGGCGAACGTCAGGTCTTGAATCTGGCGCTGGAACTAGCGAAGCTCGACATTGCTCAAGTGATCGTGGC
>CAZGYS010000845.1:0-2537 GCA_964530305.1 uncultured Leptospiraceae bacterium | reverse complement strand
ATTTCCGCCTTCCCGTTCCACGGCGACGATACCTCGATGATCCCTCCGGCATACTCAGTCCGATGAACGGCGGGAGCCGAATTAATTGCGATTACGCAACAACAGGCCGACGATGACACCCATTCCAATCCCGACGCCCGCGGCGATCACGGCCGAACGCTGGGGATTTTCCTTGATATAGGCTCCCAGGGAATCAATCAACTCCTCGGCCCCCTGCTGATAAACCGCCGCTTTCTCCCGCATGTTTTCGATGCTTTCACCGGCGCGCGCCGCTCCCACGGCGGCCTTGCCCTGGAAATTTTGAATGGTTTCCTTGATGCGATTGGCGGTCGTTCCGTCCTGGGGGTTGTCGATATCTTCCATAATAATAAGTACCTCGGGGGTCCCAGTCCCGCTGGTTTCAATGATTTTGTAAAGAAGAAAAGGCGGCCGAATCTCGGGCGATTTTCCCCGGCCTAGGACGGATCCGCCGGAACAGTTTCGCAAGGGCGCTAATTACGCGGCGACGCGTCTTCCGGCGCTCTCGAAAGTTCCGCCAAACTTCAGCATACACACGCAAGCAACATTATCGTTCGCGGGCTCGGGCGAATCGCGCCGGGAAACTTTGCTTGCAATCAAATTCACGTTTCGCGCAAAATCGTATTGAGGCGAAACACATGCGCACCTTTAAGAACGCATTCATCACCGGCTTTGGTTTCATGGCGGGCGCTTTGACCCTGGCGGGCATCGCCCTGTGGGCTCAGTCGTTGAATACTTTTACATCCGGCAGCGTGGTTTCCGCGGGGGACCTGAACGCGAACTTCACCGCCTTGAACGGCCGCCTGGACGGCCTGGATACCCGGGTGACCGCGGCGGAAGCATCGATCACGCGCATCGCGCCGGTGGGAACGATTCTGGCGTGGCACAAGGATCTGGGCGGCGTCCCGGCCCTGCCCGTCGTCGAGCGGGGTGATCGGCGAGGCACTGGACCCTGCCCGGGGGCTGGGTCCAGTGCGATGGACAGACGCTCAGCGACGCCGACTCGCTTTTGAACGGACAGACGATTCCGAACCTCAACGCCACGGGGCGCTTTCTGCGCGGTTCATCGACTTCCGGCGCGTTTCAGACGGATACCTTCCAGGGACATATCCATGGAGTCTCTCCCCACTCCGGAACTCACGTGGGGGAATTCACCATCGATGTGCCCGGCTCCTCCGGCACGGACTTCACAACTCAGGTCGCCAACAGCAAGACTACCAGCCCCCAGAATCCGCCGGGGGGTTATCCCTTCGGCGCTCCCCGCTTCGGTTCGGAAACACGTCCGACGAATATGTCCGTGGTCTGGATCATGCGCGTGAAGTGAGCGAAGGCGAATCGCCTGCCCGCGCGCGATTCTATTCAGGGAAATTCCGGCGCGCGAAACTTTCCGCCTTCGCGAGGCAGAATTGCCCGGGCGATGACCGCGTCCAGATTCAAGGGACCGTAAATATGGGGAAAGAGCAGGCCTTCGCGCAGGTGCTCGGTGCCGCCGCCGGGAATGGGCGCGGGAGCCTCGAATTCCAGGCGCGAACGCAGGGCCGCCGAACGTATCTTGAAAACCACTACGTCCTCGGTAACCGCCGTAAAATAATCATTGGCCACCATCACCAGGGTTTCCAGGTCTCCCGTACAGTGAATAAACCCGTCTTGCTCGAAACGAGCCGGAAGGTATTCGTCGTTTTCGGTTCCCGCCTCGATTTCGGAAGCCGCCGTCAGATGATAAATAAATTCGCTCATGTCGCTGTTTCCCGCCGCCGTTATTTGAGTCGGTTTTTCAAAGCCAGACCCTGCTTGAGCCCGGCCAGAAAGCCTTCCCGGCGACCTTCCTCGTAAGTTCTTCCAGCCGCGGACTCGGAGCTATCGTTTCCGGGCACGTCGCGGTCGGGAGCATCGGCCGGGGACAAACGCCCGATGATGTCGATTTCCACGCCGTAGGGAATATCGCCGCGGCACAGGACCTTGAACAGCGAAGGGTCGATTCCCGCGGCCAGCGCGCGAAAGACCTCCAGGCGAATCGCCCCGGGCGTCAATACGACGGGAAAAATATCGCGGCCCGCCGCCTGCTCGATACACCCACGCATGGACATGCGCAGGGCTTCCCGCGCAGCTTCGTCCGCGGACGGGGCTTCATTGGTGGCGAAGACGCTCATGTGATCCGCTTCGATTATGTTCGCGCAGAGGACGTTCTTCAAGCGACCGCGAATAGCCGCGTAGATTTCCTCCGGTTTGAATTCGTCATGGGCCTCCCGAGCTCGCGCGTTTTCGGCGAAGACTTCCAGCACGATGGGCATGTAGCCGATGGAAAGGCCCTCTTCCAACATGAGCGCCAGCACGGTTCGCAGTTCGCCCGCCTGCCAGGCCTTTAAGAATTCATTTACGAGACCGGGAAACTTACCCCGGGTCGCCTTGAGCAGTCGCACGGCCTCGGCGCGCCCCAGCAATTCGGGAGCGTGGCTTCGTATTAACGCGTCCAGATGGGTGGCCAAAATCACGGCATCGTCCAGGACGAGAAGAGTGTA
>CAZGYS010000844.1:0-2562 GCA_964530305.1 uncultured Leptospiraceae bacterium | reverse complement strand
CTCCGGGCATTTCATCGTCCAACTTATGCGCTTCCCGGCCATCTTCGCTGAGATACCTTGCCAGACCACGACGCACATGCTCCGGTAGAATTTCGAGAACGCGAAATAGCTGCTCATTGGTTTCATTCATAATCTTACTTTCACCTCCCCACGTAATCGCGGCCAGACGGGTCCTGGAGTTCATACCGCGACACCGCAATCCTTTTTCGGTCCGAAGTAAATTAGTTCAGCTATTTTCGCGCCGCATGCTCGAAACAGTTTTCACAATGCGAAAATTGAAACGGCACTTGCGAAATATTCGAAAGAATTAACGGTCATGCGAAGCATTGCGGGCAAATAAAAATTGACCGCGAATCGCTGACGGCTAATGTTCAGAGCTGAAGTCCCGCATCGGAGTCCTAAATGAACAACCATACTCACGGAACACAGCATCAGATTGCGAATCGCGCAAGCAGACGAAACGGCAATGAAAGAACAGGACGAAAAATCAATCGCAAGACCCTCATGAACAAGCGTCGCGAACAAACGCTGGGCGTCCTGGGCATCCAGCCGGCGGGACTGAAAGTAGGGGCGGCGAACGATAAATATGAACAAGAAGCCGACAAAGTCGCCGAGCATGTAGTCAATTCGCCCGCTCCCATGGGAGGCGCAATTTCCCCGAACGCGGGCGGCGCCCAGAGAGCACCCCGTGCCGCGGGACGCAATCTGGAAATCGATCGCGACGAAGGCGAGAACATTCTTACCAAGCGCATTAATTCACCTACGGACGAGGTCACCGACGACAAGGAGACCGCGCATACGAAGCCGCTGCAACGCGCCATCGCCCGCGACGCGAGCGAAGACGGCATTCAACGCATGGCCGAGCCCGACGATGCCCAGGGAAAAATAGAGCGAAAACCCATTGAAATCAGCCGCATGCCCGCCGCCAAAGGCGATGAGGACGCCATGAAGATGCATGACGAATCCGATCTGGGAGCGGACGAAGGCATGGACATGGGTGACGCCCAGACCAGTCGGCTTCAGCGCGACGCGCAAAAGGGCTATGAAGATGAAGCGAACATGAAGCCCATGGCCCAGCGTCAATGCGCAACGTGCGAAAGCGAGGCCAAACGAAAAATCCAGCGTCGCGGCAAGGCACGAAACGGCGCCTTCACCGCGAGCAAGGACGTCAGTCGCAATGTCCAGGCCATGAAACGTTCCGGCGGCCGTCCCCTGCCCGCTTCCGAGCGCGCGTATCTTGAACCGCGCTTCGGGCGCGACCTCAGTCACGTCAGACTCCATACCGACGACCGCGCCGCGAAAACGTCCCAGGCCATTCAGGCGAAGGCGTTCACCGTCGGCAATAACATCGCCTTCAATAAGGGCTACTACCAGCCCGGCACGCACGAAGGGCGCAAGCTGCTGGCCCATGAAATTACGCATACGATTCAGCAGACGGGGGGCGCGAAGAAGGGGAGCGGAAATACGCGGGGCGTTAGTCGGGCGAATCGAGAGGTTGTGCAACGGAAAGAAGAAATAGCATCAGTTAGCGTCGAAAAACATGGCGGGCGCGATGCACGTTTCGCTAAACCGTACTACCTGAAGATTTACGACAGGAGTGTAATCGAGTGGCGTGATTTCTTACGTAACGAAGCTCATACTCCGCAAGGGGACCGAGAACTACGACTTTTTATGGCTCTTGCTGTTGCTCGGGGATCGGGAAATGCTTTTGGTCACACTTACTGGCCGATTTTTCAGGGACGTAGAGTAACTCACACAGAGAAACAAACACCGACACCTTTTCAAGCTACAAAGCTGGCGGCTGCGATGTTTACCACCAAAGGAATTGATTTGATGGATAAATTTACGGAAGGTGCCTCCCTGGGCTCCGGCAATCGCCACACATCGCGTGTCCTACAATTGTTTTCGGATAAGTTCGCTGCTCCGGGTTTCAGGTTGATATCACAACAACAACACCTGTCCAAAGCCAACAAAGACGGCCTCGGCGATTCGATGGGCGTTTTTCTGGACATGAACATAAAACCAGAGAAAGTAATCTTGTCGGCGGTAGCGGCGGCAGGGGGTGCCGCTCTCCGCATGGCGCGAAATTCATTAGGACGAACAGCTGTCGGGGTCCCGATGGCGGATCGCTACGCAAAAGCCAAAAATGCTCTGTCAATAGCCGCGTCCAGTCTGGGGCATGTCGTGAGTGCGCTTCACCAGGTAAAAGTCGACCAGGCACAACTAGCCACAAAACTTCTGAAGCAATACCTGACCGCCGCAGCCGGAGTAGCCGGCATCTATGATAAGACAGGGATTTCACCGGCTCTGATTTCAACGCTCACCGATCCTCTAACAGACGCACTATTAGCAGCCATGATGCCCAAACAAAGCCTTAAGAGTCGATTTGATAAACTTCAAGACGCTATGGGACTATGGGCTATTGCACTTCCTGATCACCCAAATGTCAAAGATTTAGGTCTTATCCTGGATCCAACAGCCATGGTCGAAATCAAAAATGATTTCCGGAATGCTCTCCACGCTTCGAAGTAGCAATATTAGCAGCAGACTATCACAATTTTC
>CAZGYS010000843.1:0-2565 GCA_964530305.1 uncultured Leptospiraceae bacterium | reverse complement strand
CTTCATGTTCAATGCCTGGCGATACAGCTCGACATTGGTTTCCAGTAAGCGCCCGGGAAAATACACGCGATAAAAATCATTATAGAAACGCCCGTCCGTGGGCGTGGCCGGTTTCGTGCCGCTGACGTAGTTGAAAATCCGTTCGATGTATCCGGGCGGAATCCTGATCAGATTGGACTTGCGCGTATCCAGATACTGGTAGAGCCAGCCCAGCAGGAGATATGCGTCCGTATTGCGTGGTTCCGTAAAGATGATGTAACGCAGATTGTACTCCGCGCGCTTCATGTCCTCCAGAATGGACTTCTTGAACTGCTTGAGTTGCTGCTCCGTGAAAAAGACGCCCGCCTTCCGGAGACCGTCGTAAAACTGTTCCCGCTGAACGGATTTTCGAATCAAGGTATAAGCGTAGCCGTACAACATGGAAAGGTCGCCGAATTCCCGGGCTTCCTTGTCCGTGCGCGGCAGGGTGTAGCCGCTCTCCAGCAACTTGAAGGCTTTCGCGTCGAAGGGATCGCCCACGCCCACCAGTTGCTGCAGGTCCGCCGCGTTCAACACCTGGAAACGCTGACGCTCCCACTCCAGGCGACTCTGGTTCTGTTCAATGGCGATGTCGATCTTCGCGCGATGATAGTGAACCGCGCGTTCGCGATACAGCTTGTGAAAAAGATTCAGTCCCTTGATGTGCAGGAACATGATATTCAGGATCGTGCCGTTGGCGTTGCTGGCCAGGTAGAGCAACTGCGACGCCTCCTTGGCCAGATCCGAGGGTACCGGCCGACCCGAGGCAATCAAGGGCCGCGCCGCGCAGAACTTCCGATAACGCTTGAAGACCTTCAGGCCCAGGGTCCCGATTAACTTAACCGAGCGCGAACCCGGATCGCAAAAGTCGGACAGTACTTCTCGATCCAGCGAGGCGATGTCCACCGACCAGTTGGTTAAGTTCGAAAGCCCGAGATTGCCGAGCCCCAGGTTCCCCAGCACCTTGCTGGGCACGGGCCGAGACGTGTTAATGGTTTTGACCACCGACCGGGCCGTGCGCAGATACAAATTAATCGTGCGCTCGGACTCGGCGATGATGTTCAAGTATTCGCCGACATTGATGACCACGCCGTATTCGGGTCGATACTGCCCGCCGTATTCCAGCTTGGCGAAATAAGCCTCGGTATTGCGCCCCAGCTTTTCCAAACTAAAGGCGATGACGCGAAAGCCCAGCACATAGAGTCCGGACTTCTGGTAGAGATAGGTTCGCGCCGCCAGATCCGCCTGTTGCAGCAGTCGGACTTTCTTTTTTCGGTCGTCTTCTTTCGCGGCCAGCTTCGCGAACTCCACCGATTCCTTAACGCGCAGGAGTTCCCGGGGACCCATGTGAACCCCGCGTGCGTAGCCCACCAGGTCTCCTTCCATGGCTTTTTTAGCCAGGTCCAGGGCGCGGGCATATTGCTTGCGATCATACGAGGCTTGCGCCCGCACCAGCTTCAGGGCCACCCGCAGCAACGGGTGCAGGTCGGAACGGCGCAACTGCTCCTCGGCAATTCGGGAAGCGTCGGCGGGGCGAAACTTCTTATTATAGAAGTTAAAGACCATGCTCAAGGCCGTTTCGCGCGTGCGCGTGTTGACCGTGGTGAGATCCAGGGGATGCCGGGCTTGATCCGCCGGAGACAGGGGCCGACCGTTTTCGCGCAAAAGGCGATTGAGCACTTCCGGCACGCGAGGGTTGGTCTCCAGCGCCAGTTGCGCCTGCAACAGCATGACCTGGTAACGGCGATTGTATTTCGGGAATTCGCTATTGAGTTTCCGGGCCGTCTTGAGTCCCGCCTTGAAGGCGCGTTCCTTTAACTGAACGCGCGCCAGCAGCTCCAGAGCGGCGGCGTTGACCAGGCGTCTCTCTTCCGGCTTGTATTTGGCCGCGTAGCGTCCGGGAAAGTTTCGCAGAAAGGACTGAATGGCGCGACGGGTGCCGGCCCCGCGATTCTCCAGAGCCTCGATGTCCCGCAGCAAACCCACGAAGGGACTGCGCGCCACGACCCGGTCCAGCTCTCGCTTTGCTCGGCGCAGTTCCAGGGCGCCGGTGCCCGCGGAGCGCAAACGCCGCAACTTGTCCAACACCACCCGGCCTTCGTACAGAACCCAGGCGGGCTCGGTGCCGAAGTAGAACTTCACCGCGTCCAGCGAAAGCAGATAACGCTTCAAGGAAGCCCCGGCGAAATTAAATGTCTGCCGATACTGTTCGTCGATATTGCGACTGCGCGGGATCACTCCCCGAAACTGCATCAAGTAAATGTTGACGCTGTTGAAGAGGTTGGAGGCGTACAGCAAGGAGCCGCCCACCAGATTGGAATAGCTCAGTCCGGAAATACTGGTTCCGGCCTCCACCAGGCGAATCTCGCGTCCCGCGCCCAGCACGGCCCCGGCGATATCAATGCGATAGACCGCGGACTTATCCAGCAAATCCAACTGGCCGTTGTTGTTGCTGTCTTCGCGCACGCTGACGTAGTACAAGGTCCGGCCGTCGGGCGAAAGCGCCGGACTGTGATAGAGGTAGGGGCCGCCTACATTGCCGTTCCC
>CAZGYS010000842.1:0-2579 GCA_964530305.1 uncultured Leptospiraceae bacterium | reverse complement strand
CCCGTTGCCCCGTTGCCCCGTTGCCCCGTTGCCCCGTTGCCCCGTTGCCCCGTTGTTCAAGAGATGGTTAGAAAGTCTTTCAGGGTGTCCGCGATTTGATGATAGTCGGTCGCCGTTGCGCAGAATTCCAGAATGCTCGTGTCCGCTTCCAGCTTCGCGATATCGTCCAGCAGATCCGTTAGAAGATGAGCCTGGAAGGTTCCTTTGATTACCGCGGGGTCCAGGCTGTCCATGCCGGGGAATACGGCTTTCAGGTTGTCTTCATCGACTACGTAGGAATTCGCGGCGGCTTCCGTGGGCATGAGGAGAGGGTATTGAATGCGCGCCATGAAAACCATGAGCGCGGCGTACTTGTGCTCGGGAAGAAAGGAGGCGCCGCAGTAAGCGCAGTAGTTGCCGTTGCGAAGGATCGGTTGGACGCAGTTATAGCAGCGATGCATCAGCGGGTAACGATCTTCATGGCACACTTTCGGAAGGTCCAGTGCCGTTCCTCCGCTTTCGATGGGTTGTAAGTCGTATACGGTATACGTACGATCCCATTTGTTCGTGCACATCGCTATGTATTCCCGGTCGGCCATCTTCTTTCCTCCGCGAAGACCATACGTCGCGAAGAGCGAATGTCAAACTAAAATGAAAAAGTCGTCGGATTCGCGTCTGAATTTCTTGAACGGCGCGGTAAATTTTTTTCGCTTTCGCTCGAAAAATGAAGCGGGAGAAAATCGCCCCGCGCCTTAATTTTCTTTCGCGTTCGCGTCGATATTCCTTAACGGAGAGGTATCATGAGCGGCGTAATATCAGTAATCGAACATCCTAAATCGGACGAAAGTACCGCGCGAGTGCGCGAAAGCGATCTTAAATACCTGGCGCGAATGTTCAGCGAGCCCACGAACGAACGCGACTTTCGCAATCGGGCGTTGTTCCTGATCATCGACCGAACCGGTTTGTCCGCGCGAGAAGTCGTGGCCCTTCGCTTTTCGGATCTGACGACGGACGAGAACGGACGAGAAGTTCTGAAATACACCGGGAAGGGCGGTCGGCCCGGTTTCGCGAATGCCGAAGAGGAAGCCCTGCGCGCCGTGCGCGAATACCATGAGTTCGCCGGTATCGAATCGGACTATTTTTTTCATTCCCTGCCTAATCGCGCTCGCGGGGGCACGCGCACTTTACTCTCTACCCGGGGCCTGAGACTCATCGTTAACAACTGGAACGTGCGTACCAGCGCGGGACGCCCCGTGAACCCCAGGGCTCTGCGCCGAACCGTGCTGGGGCGCAATCGCCCGGAAAATACCGAGACTCAACCGGATCAGGACTTTCCCGAGGCATCGCCCCCCGTAGTGCGTCCGGCCTGAACGAGGCAATTTCCCGATTTCATTCTCCTCCCTCGAATTGATTCGAAAAAAGTGAGATCATACGCCCCCTGAAGCGTATTCATTTCAGGAGGATATTCCGGGAAAAATGAAATCATACAAAACGAGAGAAAGCCTTGAGAAGGCGGTCCGCACTCAACTTCGCCGCTCCGGGCTCTCCAATAATAATCTGGCCGGCGCCACGGGCTTGAGCGCCACCAGTATCCAGTACTTCAAGACCGACGAGCGCCGCCTGAGCCTGGAAAGCCTGATGCGCCTGGCGGATCATTTTCGGGTCCCATACCTGTTCCGCGGTCCTGCCTGATTTCGGGGCGGGCGAATCGACTGAAAACGGCTGAAAAGCACCAAATTCCCTAAAAAAGAGCTTCGTTCGGGTTAAATACTGGACGAGATATAATTAGAGGGGCTAAAAATGTTCCTCGGGGTGCGTTTAGTTCTTTACAGTTCGAATATTATGTCACATTCGACCCGAGTAGGCTTATAATGGGCGACGGTTCTTTAACACAGGAAGAAATCGACCTTCTTTTACAGGGGGCGGATGATATCAGTCCGGCTCCGGGGACCGCGCCTTTGACCGCCGCCGGAGGAGGGATCGGCGGGCCCGAAATGTCTCCCCTGGAACGTGAGACGGTCGCTGATATCATTCATCAGGCCCTCACGTCGGGTACCCAGGGCCTCGGCCTGATTCTCTCCCGCAATGTTCGGCTCGGTAGTCCCTACGCGGACGTTCGCCAGCAGGATGAAATCGAGCGGGAATTCGGAACCGACTACGTAATTTTCACCCAGCAATGCAGCGGCGCCCTGAACGGCACCCTGGGATTGTTTCTGCCCTCGGACTCGGCGGCTCGCATCAGCGCCATCGTCATGGGCAATGAATCCGCCGACGGGGTGGATGCCGTTCTGGACAGCGCGCAAATCGCCACGGTGAAAGACGCCATCGTGCCCATGCTTTCGGCGGTCGCCACTCAGGTCTCCGTTAAGATCGGTTCGGCCATCACCGGCATGCCCGTGGACGTAAGCGTTCCCAACGCGGGCGCGGCTTTCCCCATCACCGAAGGCCCCAGTTATCTTAAGATTCAGATTCCCTTCACCGTGGAAGGCGCGGTGGATTCGAAGATCAATCTGGTCATGCCCCTGCCCATGGCCCAGGGTTTGTATCAACTGACCAAAAGCCAGGAGCAGGCCGCCGCCGGGCCGGGCATGAGCATGACC
>CAZGYS010000841.1:0-2581 GCA_964530305.1 uncultured Leptospiraceae bacterium | reverse complement strand
TTTGCCAAAAACAGTTTATGTGACGTCAGAGGAATTATTAAAAAACTTTGATTTTAGTTGTGTAACTAAATCTGATCGAGCCTGTTCTCAAACTTGGAGTCAAATGTATAAAGGAAAACTTAGAAAGAAATAAAATAACTGAAAACGGACTGGCTCCCCCTGAATCAATTTGACCAGGGCCGGCCGCTGAAAATTCTGACCCTATGGCCTTTCAGGAATACTCCCATTCTAAATCCCTGCCGGACATGGAGCAGGGCATCCTGGACTTCTGGAAAAAGAACAAGATTTTCGAGAAAGCCGTGGAGCAAAACAAGGACGGCAAACCCTTCGTCTTCTTCGAAGGACCGCCCACGGCCAACGGCAAGCCGGGCATTCACCACGTCCTCTCCCGGGTATATAAAGATATTTACATTCGCTACTACAGCCAGAAGGGATACTACGTCCCCCGTCGCGCGGGCTGGGACTGCCACGGCCTGCCCGTGGAACGCGAAGTCGAAAAGAAACTCAACATCAATACCAAGGCCGAAATCGAAGAGGGCGTGGGCCTGGAGGAATTCAATCGTCTCTGTCGCGAATCGGTGATGACCTACGTGGGCGATTGGAATCGCTTCACCGAGCGCATGGGTTTCTGGATCGATCTGGACGACGCCTACTTTACCCTGCACAATGAATTCATCGAGTCGGTCTGGTCCCTGTTGAAAACCATCTGGGACAAGGGCCTCATCTATCAGGGCTACAAGGTAGTGCAATATGATCCGGTCATGGGCGCCACCCTGGGCGAGCACGAGACGGCCGACAGCTATCGCACGGTCAAGGACCCGTCCATCACGGTGCGCTTTAAGATCCTGACGGGCGATTTCGGCGATAACGCTTCTTTCCTGGTCTGGACCACGACGCCCTGGACGTTGCCCTCCAACACCGGCCTGGCGTTGAATACGGCGGAAGAGTATGTCGTGCTGGAACGGGTTCGCGGCGAAGGCGAGCCCGACGCCGGTAAGACCGAGCAATTGGTCCTGGCCGAGGCCCTGCGCGAAAAAGTCGTGGGTCCGGAAAAAGTCAAGAACGACGAAGGCGAGGAAATCGCCGCCTACACAATCGTGAAAAAACTACCGGGCAAGGAATTGCTGGGCACGCCCTATGAACGCATCATCGACTGGATGGACTTCGACGAAACGAAGAACGCCCACTATGTTCTCGCGGGCGATTTCGTCACCATGGATACGGGAACGGGCATCGTACACATCGCGCCGGCATACGGCGCCGACGACCTGGAAGTCGGTAACGCCAACGACCTGCCGGTAATTCACGCCGTGGGTCTGGACGGCAAGTTCGTGGAAGGCACGCCCATCGCCGGGGAATTCTTCAAGGACGCGGACAAGGGCATCGTCAAGATGCTCAAGGAGCGCGGTTCGGTCTGGAAATACGAGCAATACGAACACGAATATGCTTTTGGTCCCCGCACGGGCGCGCCCTTGCTTTATTACGCGAAGGACGCCTGGTATATTCGCACGACGGACCTGCGCGAGGAACTAATCAAGAACAACGACACCATCAACTGGACGCCCGGTCACGTTAAGCACGGGCGCTTCGGTAAATGGCTGGAGAACAATCGTGATTGGGCCCTGAGTCGCGAACGCTACTGGGGCACGCCCTTGCCGGTATGGACGGACGGGGAAGGCGATTTTCGCATCATCGGATCCGTGGCCGAGCTCGAGGAGTTGACCGGTCGTAAGCTGACGGATCTGGACTTGCACCGTCCCCAGATCGATTCGATCGAATTCGAGGCCGACGGTCGGACTTTTCGTCGCGTGCCCGAGGTTATCGACTGCTGGTTCGATTCCGGCGCCATGCCTTACGCCCAGTGGGGTTATCCCGTTCGAGGCGATGACCAGTTCTCCCACGCCTATCCCGCGGACTTTATTACTGAAGCGGTGGATCAGACTCGCGGCTGGTTTTATACCTTGCTGGCGGTGAGTACCATGGTCTCGGGGGACGCCCCTTACAAAAACGTGATCTGTCTGGGGCACGTCGTCGACGAAAAGGGCGAAAAGATGTCCAAGAGCAAGGGCAACACGGTGGACCCCTACAATGTCTTCGATTCCCACGGCGCCGATGCCCTGCGCTGGTATTTTCTGACGGGAGCGCCTCCCGGTAATTCCCGTCGCGTCAAGGATCCCCTGAAGCAGGAAAAGAAAGGCGAGCGGGTCTACGAGGATCCGGTCAAGCCCGTGCTGGGTTTCCTGCGCACGCTCATGAACAGCGTCGGCTTCTTCGGAATGTATGCCGCCGTGGACGGCGTCGAGATTCAAGGCGATTGGGAAAACGCTCCCGTCAAGGGCGCGCCTCCATTCGCGGAGCGACCCGAGATCGACCGCTGGGTGCTCTCCTCGTTGCAGAAACTCACTCAGGAAGTAACGGAAAGTCTGGATAAATATGATTCCTTCGCGGCGGGCAAGGCCATGGAGGAATTCACGGATCTGCTTTCCAACTGGTACATTCGCCGTAATCGCCGTCGCTGCTGGAAAGGCGAGCCGGACGCGGACAAACTGTCCGCCTATGATACATTGTATCGCTGCCTGAC
>CAZGYS010000840.1:0-2582 GCA_964530305.1 uncultured Leptospiraceae bacterium | reverse complement strand
GCAAACCGGCCGCGGCGCCCGCGCCCCTGACCGGCCCCTATTATACGATCTACGATCGAGCCGTATCCCTGTATTTTAAGCCGCCGCGCAAGCCGGCTGAAGCCTTGAAGCTAATGAGCCGGGCCTGCCGGGAACTCAAGGAAGAGCAAGCCCTGAGCTGCTACAATCTCGGCCTGCTCCATGAGTTGCGGGGAGATACGACCGCGGCCCTCGGTGCTTATCGCCGGGCGATGAAATTACAACCCCACCCCGTTTACCGCTCGGCGGTACTGGCTCTTGATCCCGATCCCGCCGGACACCCGGGATTTTATGGGAATCGCATGCAGGCGATGATCGTCGCCTGCCGTAATCGCCAGCCCGCCGCCGCGCTGGGGGCCATGCGTGAACTGGTGGAAAAGCACGAGAAAGAGCCCGGATTTCGCGTCCATCGCGCGCTATTCCAGCAACCCTTCCTCAAACGCTGCCTGGGGCACCTGCGCGAATACGGAGAGTTGACGCGCAAACTGCCCTCCGGCCGCCGGAACTTATACAAGGAATATTACAAGGTTCGCGCGAAGCTTCACCCGTTCCACGGCCTGTGGGATATGGAATTGCAATTGCGCGGGCTTCGCGCCCATAGTCGCGGAGAAAAACCGAAGCGAGCCCTGACCCGGGCCTGGCGCGGAGTCCTGGACGCGACCTCCAGGAAGGACGCGGGTGCCGCCGCCCTGGCTCTTGAGGAATACTATGAGGCGTTAAAGAAGCACCGCGTGAAATCGCGCAAGCGCGCCGAGCGCGGCCGCGTTCGCGCCATGGGTCGCGCGGCGGCCCTGCTCGTCCGACGCGACGCCTTCTTCGCGCGCATCGCAAACGATCCCCGGGTGCTGGAGATTACGGCTCCCTGGGTTAAGCGTTGACGCGCGCCCTGCCCGACGTTCGCGCTTTCCTTAATGCGACATATAATCGTTTTTCCGGTTCGAATTCGCCGGGCATAATTCCCGGGAAAGCTTCCGTCCGAACGCTCCACCAGCCGATAATATCCTTAATGGATACGGAAGTACGACACACGGACGTGGAAGAGACGATCATGCACGAGCAGGAACGCTCGGAGGACGGCAAGGTGGTCAACCTGGCGGTCTATAAGATTAAGCGCAGTCTCCGCAATGAAGGCTTCGATTTGATCACCGACGAAAACGGCAAGCTGACCCTGGTGCTGCGCTTTCCCGGTCAAAAGTAATCCGACCGAATTCGACTTATGTCTCTCTCGCCCCGGCGTTGAAAATATCTTGAAGTTCACGGGGTTTCGCGAATACTGTTACGCGGATCACCGATCTCATGGACGTAAAAGATCAACAGATTCAGCGCTTGAAAAAGATCGTCGAGGCCTACGAGAAACTTACGGCCTACAGCCACCTCGAATTACTTGAAGCCAATCGCATAATCGACGCGCAGGAAAAGGTCCAGGAATTCTCGGGCAGTGAGATGCACCAACTGCGGGCCCGCATCAAGGAACTGGAGCAGGACCGAGAAGAGGGGCTGCAGGATCGCATCAAAGCCATCCTCAACGAGGACAATTTCAACGAGACCCGCATCCTGGAGGAGTTCGAACGCATTCGCGGCGAATCCGGCAATAGTTTCTACGTCGACCTTTTGAAGGTCCTGGTCCACTTCGACTTTTCCCTGGAGGATGCCCGGGACCACTGGAACGGCATCCTCAAGCACACCCGTGAGATGCAGGATAAGCTGGATAGGCCGGTCAGCTTTCGCGTGGGCATGCTGGACTACTTTATTTCCCAGAACAAGATCTTGAAGAATCCAATGATGATCGAGATCAGCATCTTCGACGAAGTCGTAAAGAGCTCCCTGCAGGATGAATTGACGCGCCTTTATAATCGCCGTTACTTCGATATGTGCCTGGTGCGGGAAGTCAATCGCGCGCGGCGCCATCGCAGTTCGGTGGCGCTGCTGATGGTGGACATCGACGACTTCAAGCAATTCAACGATCGCTTCGGGCACCAGACCGGAGATGAAATCATGCGCACCATCGGCGTGCTGTTGCGCACGACCTTTCGCAACGAGGACATCCCCTGTCGATTCGGAGGCGAGGAGTTCGTGGTGGTTTTACCGGAGACCACCAGCAAGCAGGCCCTGACCGTGGCCCGTCGCTTCCTGGATGCATTGAAGACCAGCCGCGTGAATGATACCGTCATAACGGTCAGCGGGGGCATTGCGCACTTTCCGGACCATGCCGATAACCCGGCCAACTTATTATTGGAAGCGGATCGAGCTCTTTACCGCGCCAAGCAGGACGGGAAGGACAAAATCATTCTGGCTTGAGAACGCGATGTTCAGCTCGGGACGGTGCCGTTGAAAGCCGCTTCGATGACCTTCAATAATTCCACCCGCGAATAGTCGCCCTTGGTCAGGTAACCGGAGTGAGGCAGGCTGCGCGCCATGTCCGCCCTGGCCCCGCTGCCGGGATAGGCGGAATGAAAAATAATTCGAATATCCTGGTCGATTTCCTTGATGGCCTGAAAAACATCGATGCCGTCTTGATTGGCCATCTTGATATCCAGTAAAACCACCCGCGATTCACCGCTGAC
>CAZGYS010000839.1:0-2584 GCA_964530305.1 uncultured Leptospiraceae bacterium | reverse complement strand
TACGCGTTTTCGCGGTCGCGATGATTTTGTTTCCGACCGCGGCCGGCGGAACTCAATTCGTCATGTTGCCGAGCCCCGGGAAAACGGTTCTCGCGTGGCGCCTGCGATTCCAGCGGGCGGTCGCACCCAACGGCGCCCGGAGTTTCGCGCTTGCCGCCCTCCGACTCACGAATTCGGCTGACGAGCGATGAATCCGCGCGACCACCTTCAAACCATCATGGCGGATCGCGAAGCGCGTCGGCCGGCTGTACGCCATGGGCGATAGTTCGTTTTGCGGACTGGTCCTTAACCGACTCGTTCATGGGGCGATTTAGAAATGGATAACAAGAGAACGGTCTATTTCACGGAAGTTTCACTCCGGCCGGATGGCGCGCTTCGCGCGAGCGGCAACACTCTGGTCCTGGCCGGACATCATGAAATTGTAGAACACGTAGCAAATCAGTAGAATAAACATGTAGTAGACCAGCGAAAACGCCGCGGCGCGTCCATAGGCGAACTGACCCAGGGCCAGCGTAGTGAGAAACTGACTGAGAAATGTCGTGGAATCTCCCGGCCCGCCGCCCGTAACCACGGACACCTCGGTATAGATCATGAAGCTGTCCATGAACCTTAACAGAATCGTGATCACCAGCACGCTGCGCAACTTGGGCAATTGAATATGACGAAACACGGCGAACGCGCCGGCGCCGTCGATGCGCGCGGCCTGGTAGTAGGCGTCCGGAATCGCCCGCAGGCCGGCGTAGGCCATGAGCGCGGCCAGGGGCGTCCAGTGCCACACGTCCATAACCACGACGGTCCACCAGGCGTGCATTTCCTGACCCGCGTAATTATAGCCCGGCAGGATCTGCTTGAGCAGAATTCCGCCCAGACCGATGTCCGTGCGCGCGAAAATCTGCCAGATGGTGCCGACGACGTTCCAGGGTATGAGCAGGGGAATCGCCAGAATAACCAGACTGGCGGACGCCAGGTAACCGCGACGAGGCATGGACAGGGCGATGATGATTCCCAGGGGAATTTCGATCAAGAGAATACCCACGCTGAACAGAACCTGGCGCAGGAAGGCCGCGTGATACTGGGAACTGCGCAGGACTTCGCGAAAGTTATCCAGGCCGACGAAGATACTGCGTTCGCCGCTGAATTGCTGCACGGAATAATTGACCACCGTCATCAGCGGCAGAAAGGCGCTGAAGGCCACCAGCAGGAAAACCGGCAGCACCAGAAACCAGGCGCGATTATCGTCTCGCTTACTCAAATCGCCTGCTCCTTTTCAAAAAGACGAATCATATCGGCTTCCGGTCGAAACCAGCGCGTTTCCCCGGCCACGATGAATTCATCCCCGGGCAAGCGTACGCGAAGGGATACGCCGTCCAGTTCACCCCGGGCGGAGATGTAGGCTCCCAGCATTTCCACGTCCTTGATTTCCAGGGGCAGCGAATTGCGCGTACCCTCCGAGACCGGCTTGAGGAATTCGGGTCGAATGCCCATGCGAAGCGCGCCGCGCTTGCGCTTATTCACCCGCTTCTGGAGGTCTTCGCTTACCTGCAGAACACGGCGTCCCAGCGCCACGGCCTTGCCGTTCCATTCGCACTCCAGAAAGTTCATGCCCGGGCTGCCGATAAAGTGCCCGACGAATTCATGCTCCGGACGCTCGAACAGCGCCACGGGCGATCCGTCCTGCAGAATGCGGCCTTCGCTCATGACCAGAACCCGATCCGCGAAGGTCAGCGCCTCGATCTGATCGTGGGTCACGTAGATCATGGTAAGATTAAATTCCTCGTTCAGTTGTCGCAGGCGACGACGCAGACGCCCTTTCTCCGCGCCGTCGACGACGGTCAACGGCTCATCGAACAGCACGGCCGCGGTATCTTCGCGCACGAGTCCGCGCCCCAGGGAAATCAACTGCTTGAGTTCGGCGGTAAGCCCGCCCGCGTGCAGCTTCAAGAGATGTTCCAGCTCCAACAATTCGGCGATGTAGGCTACGCGCTCCTTAACCCGCTTGCCGCTCAAACGGCGATTGCGCAGGGGAAACGCCAGGTTGTCGTACACCGTCATGGTATCGTATACCACGGGGAACTGAAACACCTGAGCGATATTGCGCTTACGGGGATCCAGATCCGTGACGTCCTTGCCGTCATAGAGAACCGACCCGCTGGTGGGCCGGACCAGTCCGGAAATAATATTCAGGAGCGTGGTCTTGCCGCAACCGGACGGCCCCAGCAAGGCACAGGTTTCGCCGTCGGCCCAGCGGATGTCGACCGACTCCACGGCGTACTCGGGCGCGCGTTCGCCTTCGCCCGGCTCTCCGCCGTTTTTCGCGTAAGTATGCGCGATTCCCTTTAGTTCAATCTCCGCCATTCCTCGTTAAACCATTACCCGTTGCACCGTAACTCGTTGCCCCGTTCATCGTCAGCCGTTGCACCGTCCTAAGGCGGCGCGGAGACTAAATCTCCCGTCTCCCGAAAGATGTAGATCTTTTCCGGATTCAGATAGTAATCCAGTTCTTCGCCCGCGCGATGCTCATGCACTCCCGGTTCGTTGAGAATCACGGGCACGGCTCCCAGGCGGGTATAGATGAACGTTTCGG
>CAZGYS010000838.1:0-2601 GCA_964530305.1 uncultured Leptospiraceae bacterium | reverse complement strand
TTCCTCGAAGGGCTTGAACGCGGTTGTACCGGTTCCCGACGCGCCGCCGGCCGACTTCGAGGAATCTCGCGAAGAATGATCGATTGAATTCAGGGCCATGCTCTTTCCCCCCGGCCTCCGCGAAAACTCGGCGGCCTGAATTCATAATCGGTCGGAGGGGAAAATCCTTGAGCATGTTTTCGGGCGAATCCCGCGGCCCAGGCGGGGCCCGGTCGTACTTGAACGCGAAGCCCCGTGCTCTTCGCCGCGAAGAATGTTTCCCCGAGGCGAAACGTCGTCTGAAAAATAAAGAAGGCAGCCATGTTCATGGCTGCCTTCGCTCGTAACCCGCTATCCGGTATAGCTTATCGATCTATGATTTCGGAATATTTTTTAACGATTGGTGTTTGTTTAATCGTCTCTACTATTAAATTCCGTTGATTCGGTATATGGGTTCCGACGTGTTTCACGCCCGGGTCAGGCGGGCTCTTTTTCGTGCTCCGCCTCGACAATTGCTTCCGGTTCGGGCAGTTTGAATTCGCGACCACGATTGTCCCGAACTACGAAACGGTCTTCGCTGTCCGGTTCACTTGCCAACAGGCGCTCGTTGAACATTTGAGCTTTCTCAAGTGCTCGTTCCTTAACGGAAGTGGCGCCCGCGGTCGTAATCTGAAAGGCACTGCCTCCCGGGCTTACTCGCCAGATAGTAAATCTCATAATTTGACCAGCGTTTTTCATGACCCTCTGCCATCAACTTTAAATTATGCGTTTCATATGGTTAAAACAATGACGCATGCGTTTAAAATCATCTCAAATCGTGCTATAGCGCGTGTTTTTGCGCTATTTTACAAGTTCATGACCCTTTACTTCTTTATAAACCTTCTTTAAGCGATTGGGAAAATCCGTGATGATGCCGTCCACGCCCATCTCTATTAGACGACGCATATCGTCCGGTTTATTTACGGTCCATACGAGAATTTTATAACCAAGCTCGTGATAAGTCTTAACGTATTCCTCATCCACCATTTTGTAATTCGGTGCCAGGAAATCCGGATCCGCGCTTTCGTTTAAAAGTAAATTGCGAAGAACGACTTTCTGATGGTAAGGAATGTCCGCCGTTTCGAAGCGCGAATATAATTGTCCCCGCGCAAGATCGGGAGCCTCGTTCTTAAACGCTTCCAGAACGTAGGGATTGAAAGCGGTAATGAACACCTTTTTTTCCAGGCCCTTCTTCTTTACCAGATCGATGATTGCTTTCGCGAGCGTGGGAATTTTTTCGCGGGGACCCTGGTATTTGATCTCGATGTCCACCTTGACTCGATTGGCGAACTCATCGAGCACTTCGTTCAAGGTCGGAATTTTTTCGCCCTTGAACTTCGGCGAAAAATAAGAACCCGCGTCGAGAGCGCGTAATTCCTTGAGGGTTAGATCGGCAACCTTGCCCTTGCCGTTCGTCGTGCGATCCACCGTGTAGTCGTGAATCACCACCGGCTCTCCGGTTTTGCAAAGCATGGTGTCCAGTTCAAAGGGAGCACCCGCCGCGGCCGAGGCGCGAAAGGCCGCCATGGTATTCTCCGGCGCGACCCCCTTGGCGCCGCGATGTCCGATGGCCGTGAACTTGCTCTTAAAGAAACCCTTGAGCGGTCGGGGTTCGTGGTGCACGCACGCCGTCGTAAGCAGCAACAGCGCCGCCAGGGTGAAGGTGGGGAGCGCGGCTTTCACGGCGATTTTATGAAGCGGTCTGGAAGTCATGTAAGCTTTACCTGAAGCATTGAATAACCGACCCGAATCACTTCACGGGTCGTTGAATACGACATAACACCGCAAGTCAAAATAAGTCAACTCCAAGATCGGGTCCGAATCGGATTCTTCTTGACCGGTCTCGATGACGAACATCGCCCTTAAGCATGGAAATCGAAGCAACAGCGCCCATCAGCAAGGTCGTCCTCTATCCCGACCGAGCCGGCATCACCCTGCTGGCCGAGATCGAATTGGAGCCGGGCACGCACCGGGTCGTCATACCGGAATTGCCCGTACATCTGGAGCGTGAATCGGCGCGCGTGAAGGGGCGGGGAACGGCGCAGGTGCGATTGGCGGGCGTGGACATCGCCGAGATGATGATCACGAGCGCGCCCACGGCCGAGGAACAGGCCCGGGCGGGGGAAATCGCCCGGGCAATCGAGGGCGTCGAGGACGAGATCAAGGTGCTCCGGGACGCGGCGAAGGTTCTGGAATCGCAATTGGAATTCATTACGGGGCTGCGTCAGTCCACGGAGCTGTACGCGAAGGGGCTGGCCCGGGGCAAGGTCAAGGTAAGCGACCAGGCGGAGTTGCTGAACTTCATGCGCGAGCGCGATACCGGTCTGCTGGAGGAAATGCGTCGCAACTCGGACGAACATCGCGCGCTCAAACGCAAGCTGGAGAAGCTACGCCACGATTTGAAACAAACGGGAGCCGCGGGTCGCCCCAACCAGGAGTACTATCGCGCCGAAGTGGATCTCGAAGCGAAGACTTCCGGGACTTTTAACCTGGAATTAACCTATATAACGCATCGCGCTTCCTGGTCGCCTCTGTATGATCTTCGCCTGACGAAGGCGGAGCAGGAGCACGACCTGGAGATCA
>CAZGYS010000837.1:0-2606 GCA_964530305.1 uncultured Leptospiraceae bacterium | reverse complement strand
CCATGTGCCCGGCGTTCGCGACAAGCATTTCAAAGTACGGGTCGCATTTTTGGAGCAATGTGATTCTCCCTTCGCGCAATTCGAGGGTGATGGCCTTCGCAAGATTCAAGAGCGCGTCATCCGCGCCGGAGGCGGCGAACACATAGCGCGTGTGAGGATGGTTGAGATCGAGCATGGTTTGGAAAAGGTCGAAGGGTCGAAGGGTGGAGGGTGTAAGGGGACGATAAATTCGGCCCTTCAATCCAACGAAGAGTCTCTGGAGGTAGAGTAATTCAAGCATTTAGACGCGCACACAGCCGAATACCAGCTCTCAAAGAACCAGGAAAGGCGAGTTACCGAAAACCGTGGCGAAGCGCCTGGACGGTCAAAAACACTGATTAGTTTTGCAAAGAATCCCACGGTCCTTGCTGAGCGAGTTCCAGAGTCTTCCCGACGATCCTGATCGCCATTCGGATATTATTGATGTACCTCTGCGAATCCGACATTCTTAATAAGCTTGCAAGTGCGCGCTTAGCGGAATTCGCCGCATGACGCGAATCACTATAGTTCTCGATTTTTAATCTGTATACTCGGCCCGTAGTCTCACTATATTTAATTCGAACATCTTCGCGACTATCTTCTGCAATTCGTTTCTCTTTTTTATCGTAGTATAGCTGGATGTCAATTGTGGCGTCTGCCTCATCTAATACATACTCCACATAATAGGGAACATCGCCCGGAGGAACAATTAAATGCACATCAATGGCTTCCGAATTCTCTGGCACAGGCTTGGTCTGAACTGGAAATTTCATCTTACTCCTCCGTTAATTGTTAATAACTTTCTCAATAATACCGCTGTATCGTCTCATGCTTTCCGTAAACGCACTGCTGTTCTCAAAGGGGGATACTTCTGCATCGCTGTCGAATATCATAATTCCCCATTGATTCTGGTCCTTATCCAAAAGCGGAGTTGCCCACAGATGTCGCGAAAAACGGTGAATCGATTTCAATTTATTGAAGTCCTTCATTTTCCCCAGTCGCATGTATTGTGTTAATCTTCGTTTTTGGTCAGGTTTTCGGATTTGTCCCAGCGCATCCTTTTCATGAATATTGATGTCCGAAATATCTGGTAACGTCACTTTTTGCGGAACTGACTTATGCCATGCAAATGATGTAAAGCTATCCACTTCCTCATCGGATTGCGGCACATTAAAGATCGCACTTCTTCGGTTTTCGCCTGGAATTCCCTTTCTGGAAAAGATAGTCAAATATCGCCGAGTGGGCTTCGGCATATTTAGGACGGTGGACCAAAAGCATCTCCTGCGAATGAGAAAGCGAAATTGGAAAAAGATTACTTCTTTGAAATATACTCCTATAGCTTTCCTCCACCCTACACCTTGGAATACCGTGATACGGTATTTGTCGAAATCTCCCTGAAATTCGAAAGCTATAATCTGTTGTAGAATCTTCTCAATTAAACTCTTTTTAGGGTCTCTGCGTTCCAAGAAACGGCGAATTCCAGTAAAGAGGATCATGCCGCCCAAAAGCAAAAGGCCTAGATATACCCGATAAGGATATATGAACTCAAAATATGCGATCCTAACGCTAGTATGGCCAGAATCAAATGGAAACGGGGCTACTTTCGGGTCCAAGACACTGAGATACCATAAAGCCCCCGGGTAAAGAATGCTGGACAAGAGGAAACCGAAACTTCGCATCTATTGCCCCACATATCCATGACCAATCTGTTCCCGACCAGACTCATTACTCGCTCCAGCTTTCGGAGGTAGGATATCACCTATCTGTGACAAAAACCATGAGAAATTCATATTTTTTTCCAAATCATGCTAGCAAATGCTAGTTTCGTATGCATATCGGCCAGGCAAGCAGGGGAGGCCAATGCCGCCGATATTTCACCACCAGACTTAAATATTAAACATACGCATATAATCAAGAAAAAGATATCAATGGAAGATCTTGGGCAAGTGAATTCCACTCATCAGGCAATACACAAAAAAGGCGCGAGCTGTTAACCCGCGCCTTTTGCTTTTTCGAGATTAGCCCGCCCTTAAATGGGAGGAATGGCCGGAGCCGCGGAAGGTAGCGGAGCGTCGCCGCCGCCTTCGCCCTTGGAGGCGAAGAGGTCTTGCGCCGCCTGCTCCAGACGCTCTTGTTCGGAACGCTGCAGGTCGCCGTATTCTTCCTTGAAGATCTCGATATCGCGGTAGTTCTTCAGGCCGGTTCCCGCCGGAATCAAGTGACCGATGATCACGTTTTCCTTCAGGCCGATGAGGAAGTCGCGCTTGCCCTTGATGGCCGCGTCCGTAAGCACCTTGGTGGTTTCCTGGAAGGACGCCGCCGAGATGAAGGAGTCGGTATTCAGGGACGCTCGGGTGATACCCAGCAGAATCTGCTGGGAGATGGCCGGAACACCACCTTCGTTTTCCACGCGCTCGTTCTCATCCAGGAAGACCCATTTATCGACCTGCTGATGCACGACGAAGCTGGTATCTCCCGGGTCGGCTACTTCCACTTTACGCAGCATCTGACGTACGATGACTTCGATGTGCTTGTCGTGAATGTGCACGCCCTGAAGGCGATAAACTTCCTGAACTTCCTGAATCAGG
>CAZGYS010000836.1:0-2606 GCA_964530305.1 uncultured Leptospiraceae bacterium | reverse complement strand
CTCGCCAACGAGGCGATGGGATTGGTGGGGACCATGTTCAAGAGCAGGTCCAGGATTTTGACGACTTCGCTTTTCGGTTTCTTTTTCTTTTTGGCTTCCTTCTTTTCGATTTCGTCGCGCAGTTGCTTCAGGGATTTCTTTTGTTCCCCGTCGGGAGACGTGCGCACCAGGATGTCCAGCGCGCGGCCGAAATCGTTGCGCCCCTCTCCGGAGCGAAGTTTTTTAGCGGCTTGATCCTTATACTGGGAAATCAGTGAATCGCTGGTTTTCTTATCCAGGCCCTTGCCGGGTTGCGTAACCCCGGCGATGCTGATGCCGATGGTAACGGCCACCAGCGTGGTACACATGAAGAAGAGCAGGGTCTTCACGCCGAGTTTACCCAGCTTCTTGATGTCTCCCAGGTTGGCGGCGCCCAGGGTCAAGGAGGCCAGAATCAGCGGGACGACGACAAGCTTAATGAGGCGAATGAAGAGTTTGCCGACGTAGTCGGTATACTGGGTAATGTAGATCAGGTCGGCGGCGTTCAGGATCCAGCCGACGATGACGCCCAGCACGAGTCCGATGCCGATTTTCGTATATAATTGCATTAGGGCCGAGTTTAGAAAGGCCCTTTCGATCCGGCAATAAAAACTTGGCCGGGATCAATCGCCCGCGTCGGCCGCGGCATCGGCTTCCATGCGGGCGACGACCTCTTTCGCCAGGCGCAGGTAGTCCACGGAGGCATCGCCGTTGGCGTCGTGCAGCACCAGCGGCAATTGCTGTTCCGCCGCGCGGGCCACGTCGATGCGTTCTCGAATGTGGGCCTGGAAGACCAGGTTGTCGTTGGCCGGGACTCCGCAATCGGCATAGGCGCCCTCGGCGAAATCGCGCGTCACGCGTTCGCGATACTCCTCGTGCATGGCCTTGTTCAGGCCGCCGAAGCGCGTGAAGAGCACGCCCAGAAATCGCGCCTGGCGATCCTTGATGACGTCTTGATAACGAGCGAAGTACGCTTCCAGGGTCGTCAGCAAGTGGCGAATGCCGGACGTGGAAACGTAATCGGGAATGGTCGGGATCAGGTAGTAGTCGGAGGCCAGGATGTTGTTCAGGATGATGCTGTAGACCACCGGGGGACTGTCGATGAGGGTGATGTCGTATTTTTCCCGCAACGGATTCAAAAGGCCGTCCAGCAGAATCGGGCGATTGGTCAGGGCCTTGTCCAGTTTGATCAGCGCGTTGTCCCCGGGGATGATGTCCAGGCCCGAGAGCATGCGATTGTCTTTTCGCCACAGGGAGCTCAAGATGTAGTCCTGGACATTGGTTTCAATGCCCTTGTGCGCGCGATACAGGAGATGGGCGATGGTGCGCTTCCGCTCAAGGGCCTGTTTGGCGTAGTCCTCGTGAGACCAGAAGTGCAGGGTGGCGCTGGCCTGCGGATCCATGTCCACCAGCAGCACGCGCTTATTGCGCGAAACGAGATAGGCTCCCAGGTTTACGGCCGTGGTGGTCTTGCCGACGCCGCCCTTGAAGTTGATGATGCAGATGATCTTGCGTGAGGACATTTTGAGCGCGGGCCGTGTTCGGGCCGGAGGTTCGCGGAAAGTTTAATAGAGTTCAATAACGCGCAAACCCCGGCCATGTCGACACCGGGGTTTGCCCTTGAACGAAAACGGAATCAGCTGATTCCGTCGATGATCCCGTTGAGGGTGGGGCTGGGGCGCATGGCCTTCGTAACCTTCTCAACGCTGGGGTGGTAGTAGCCGCCGATGTCCACCGGGGAACCCTGGGCGCCGTTGAGCTCTTCGATGATCTTCGCTTCGTTGTCGGCCAGGTCCTTCGCGACTTTTTCGAACTTTGCTTTCAGGTCCGCGTCGTCTCCCTGCGCCGCCAGGGCCTGCGCCCAGTAGAGCGCCAGGTAGTAGTGGCTGCCGCGATTGTCCAGCTCGTTGACCTTGCGCGAAGGCGATTTGTTTTCGTCCAGGAACTTCGCGTTGGCCTGATCCAGCGCCGCGGCGACGACCTTGCCCCTGGCGTTGTTGGTTTTATCCGAAAGGTCTTCCAGGGAAACGCCCAGAGCCAGGAATTCTCCCAGGGAATCCCAGCGCAGGTGACCCTCTTCAACGAACTGCTGCACGTGCTTGGGAGCCGAACCGCCCGCGCCGGTTTCGTACAGTCCGCCGCCCGCCAGCAACGGTACGATGGAGAGCATTTTGGCGCTCGTGCCCAGTTCGAGAATGGGAAACAGGTCGGTGAGGTAATCACGCAGAACGTTGCCGGTAACCGAGATGGCGTCCTTGCCGTCCTTTACGCGTTCCAGGGTGAAAGCCATGGCGTCCAGGGGCGCCTTGATGTGAATTTCCAGACCGTTGGTGTCATGGTCCTTGAGGTAGGTATTCACCTTGGCAATCAGGTTGGCGTCGTGGGCACGATTTTCATCCAGCCAGAATACGGCCGGGGAACCAGTCGCCCGCGCGCGATTTACCGCCAGCTTCACCCAGTCCTTGATGGGAGCATCCTTGGTCTGGCAGGCTCGCCAGATATCGCCGGTTGCGACGTCGTGTTCCATGAGGGTTTTGCCCGACGCGTCGACGACGCGCATCTTGCCGTCCCGGGGAATTTCGAAGGTC
>CAZGYS010000835.1:0-2607 GCA_964530305.1 uncultured Leptospiraceae bacterium | reverse complement strand
ATCTTATGGACGACGCGGAGAGTCGCGGCCATTTCACGCAAGCCGTGGGAACCAGTCCGTCCGACGCCTCCATTCTTCTGATTCCGGCCATGGGTTTTCTGGCCCCGAAAGATCCTCTATGGTTGAAAACCCTGGCCCAACTACGCGAAGAGCTGGAGACGGACGGCTTCGTGCATCGCTATCACGCCGGGGACGGACTGGAAGGCGGCGAAGGCGGTTTTCTGCTGTGTTCCTTCTGGCTCATCGACGCGCTCATTCACGCGGGGCAGCTGGACGAAGCGGAGAAAATCCTGGAGCAAATGATGGAGCTGGCCAATGACGTGGGGCTCTACGCGGAAGAGGCCGTGCCTGAAACGGGAGAGGCCCTGGGAAATTTTCCGCAGGCCTTCACGCACATGGCGCTCGTAACCACCTGTGCTCATATTACGGCGGCTCGTCGGGGCGAACTACCGGAAGGCGGGGCGTACGACTTCTGCGAATTCGCCATGCGGAGGCTCATGGCGGAGCATCGCCGGGGCGAAAGTAATTCAACCCCGGGCGTCAAATAGGAAGTCGAGCACGCGGCCCCCGTAACCTGCCCGCAATTTAGAAGGGAATGAAGAGCTCGGCGAATTGAAAGATGCCGTCGGTGCCCGTCCCGCCGGAGCCGGCTATGACGATGACCTGTTCCTTGCCGTCGCGCGTGATTGTGAACGCCGAGTGTCCGTAATGATTGTCGCTCATGCTCGGCTGGTCGATGGATTGGCCGGTATCGGGATCATACAATTCCACGGAAGAAAACACCAGTTCGTCCGAGCTGTCTCCATTGTAACCGCCCATGATCAGAACCTTGCCCGTTAGATTCGCGTCGGACTGAAACACAACGGCGGAATGTTGATCGCGTTTGCGATTCAGGCCCCCGGGAGCGGCGCTGAAGGTTTCCGTGGTTGAGTCGAAAATTTCAAGACTGGTCAATTGATCCGAGGCGCCGTGGCCGGCCGCCAATAGATAGCGGGTGTCCGAAAGTTTCGTAAGGGTATGATTGCCCCTTTCGCTGGTCATGCCGGCCAGGGACGTAAAAGTACCGCCGCTGTACCATTCGGCCTCGTTGCGATAAAGCGGATTGCTCCCCGTGGAGTCGTCGATGCCGCCCGTCGTAAGTACGCGGGTGCCGATGAGGACGGCGCGAAAGCTGTGACGCGGCACGGGCATGGAACCGGTGGTCGTGAAGTTTCCCGTCCCCGGATTGAAAATCTCCGCGCTGGACAGGGTCTGAGTTCCGCAATTCAAACGACAACCGCCCATGATGAGAACGCGCCCGTCCGCCATGAGAACCGAGGTGTGACGAAAGCGTTCATCGTTCATGTTGCCCGTGGTCGTGAACGCGCCGGTGGAAGGGTCGAAGATTTCGGCTTTATTGCCGTCGCTAAAATTATCCGTGCCCGTGATAAGAACGCGTCCGTCGTTAAGCAGTACGGCGCTATGGCGATGTCGTGAAACGGACATGGAGTTGGCCGTGGCCGTGAAGGTATCCGTGGCGGGGTCGTAGATTTCGCACTGATTCAAGAAACCCAGGTTGCCGGCGATGTCGATGCCGCCGGAAATAAAGATGCGTCCGTCGTTAAGTTTAACGGCGGCGTAGTCTCGACGGGGGAAGCGCATGGAACCCGCCACGCTGAAGGCGCCCACGCTCAGGTCTGGTTCGGGCGAAGGAATGTAGGGAATGATTCCCATGGCCGTACCGGGATCCAGAAAGTTATCGCCGTCGGGCACGGAGCCCAGGCAAGCCGCCCCCTGAACGCACAGGCCGAGCGCGAAGCAGAGCAGCAGCGCCCCGGACTTGTCCATGATCCGTTTCGTCATGGCCTGTAAATCTCGGAGCTGCCCGCGGATTCGCTGGTGGGAATGCCGCCGACGCCGCCGGTAATGAGTACGCGTCCATTACTCAAGAGCACCGCTTCGTGCTCTGAACGATTTTGAGTCATGGTATTGGAAATCGTGGAAAAAGCACTGGTGGACGCGTCAAAAATCACGCCGGAGTTCAAGGAATTGCCGAAGCTTTCCTGCGTGCGTCCGCCCGTAATCAGAAAGCGCGTGGCGTCCGTTGCGCTCAGGGGCGTCATGCGAAGGCTGTAACCCCGGGCCGTTTCGGCCAGGTCCGCCGCCTTGCTGAAAGTGCCGGCCATGGGATCATAGATTTCAATTTCCGGCGCCATTACGGAGGAGGAACTGCGACCGCCCGCGATTAGTACGCGACCATCACTCATAAGACTCATCACATGACCGTAGCGTCCGGACATCATGGTCGCCGAAACCGTCGTGAAATTGTCGGTGGTTGGATTATAGATTTCCGCCGTGTTCAAGCCCGTAACGAAAAGATCCGGTCGTCCGCCGGTGATCAAAACCGTTCCGTCATTCAACAAAATCGCCGCCGCGTCTCGTCGCGCCGTAGCCATGGGATTGGCCGTGGCGGTGAAGGAGTCCGTTGTGATGTTATAGAGTTCGGCGGTGTTCTTGATTGTAGTGCCTTCGCCGCCGCCCAGCAGCAGGATGCGATTGTTGTCGCCGAGAAGCACGGCCTGATGCTCTTCACGCGGCGTGGTCATGGTTCCGCCGGAAGCCGTGAAG
>CAZGYS010000834.1:0-2610 GCA_964530305.1 uncultured Leptospiraceae bacterium | reverse complement strand
AGAAGCCCATTCGGCGGCGGCGACGTGAGCGCTGTTTGTCCGGAGAGCCGGCGGATTGCCTGAAAAGTGTCCGAATTACGAGAAAAGAGGCTGATCGTTCCGAGAATGGTGAGATAATTCCCGGTGGGCGAGCGTATATTACGGTAAGGGCGGAGCGCAGGAATGAGAGCTTCAGCCTGTTCTATAATTACCGCTTTGTTCTGGAGCATTCCCGCGTTCGAGAGGGTTTCTGGAAGATCGTTTATGTGACCGCGGAGATTGTTCGCTGATGTCCGGCTCGCGAAATCGCAAGGGCATGGAGCAACCGCAAGGAAGGGGAGGAATCGTATGACTGAGATATTATCGCAGGATGAAATCGACGCTCTTCTTTCCGCCATATCGTCGGGGGAAGTCGACCCGGATGACTACAGTTCCGTCGGGGAACAAAAGAAAGTTAAGATCTACGACTTTCGCCGTCCGGATAAATTCTCCAAGGACCAGATTCGAACCCTGCAGATGATGCACGAGACCTTCGCGCGTCTTACCACCACGGCTTTGTCCGCGCAGTTGCGGGCGCTGGTGGGCGTGCATGTGGGCTCGGTGGATCAGTTAACTTACGAGGAATTCATTCGTTCCATCCCGAACCCGACGACTCTCGCGGTAATCAACATGGATCCGCTCAAGGGCTCGAGCGTTCTGGAAATCGACCCCAGTATTACTTTTACCATCATCGACCGTCTCTTCGGCGGGCCGGGTGAGCCCACCAAGATCACCCGGGAACTTTCGGACATCGAGCTCTCGGTAATGGAAGGCATCATCGTTCGGATTCTCGGTAACCTGCGGGAAGCCTGGTCCACGGTAATCGACCTGCGTCCGCGCCTGGGCAACATTGAGACCAACCCGCAGTTTGCTCAAATCGTACCCCCGAACGACATGGTGGTATTGATTACCCTGGAAACCAAGGTCGGCGATGTCGAGGGTATGACGAACCTCTGTATTCCCTACATTACCATCGAGCCCATCATTTCCAAGCTTTCGGCCCAGTACTGGTATTCGTCCATTCGCCGCGGTGAATCCGATGAGAACAAGGCCGTCATCCAGGAACGATTGGACCAGGTGGAAATTCCCCTCATCGCCGAGGTGGGTGACATCGAATTGCCCTTGCAGGATATTCTGAATCTGACCGTGGGAGACGCGGTGAAGATTGGAACGCACATCAAGGAAGACATGATCATCAAGGTGGGTGATCGGCGTAAGTTCAAGTGTCGGCCGGGTCGAATCGGCAATCGCCTTTCGATCCAGATCGGGGATTCCATCGACGATATTCCGGACGAACTGCTGGGCTCCACGCGTTCGGAAGAAGAAGTTTGAAGAATATCTCGGGCGGAAGCATTTGACCGCGCCCGGACCGTCTCAAACTCTTGTCCAATGTCCCTTGATCCCCAGCCTACCATAGCTCCGATTCGCTCCCGAATCCTCTACTTCATAAGCTGGATTATCAGCCGGATCTTTCATCGCCTGGAGTGGGAAGGTCTGGAGAACATGCCGAAGGACGGGCCGGTTCTCATCCTGGCCAAACACCAGAGCAATCTGGACGTACCCCTGGGCTATTATATGATCAAGAAACTGGTCCGTAAGGACGTATGGTGCATGATCAAGCAGAGCCTGACGTCTCCGATTTTCCTGGGGATCTACACGAACAGCGGGGGCATACCCGTGGATCGGGCCGACCCGGCTAAAAGTAAACCCTACCTGATTTTCGCACGCAAGACCCTGCACGCCGGTGGTCTGGTAATTATCTTTCCCGAACAGACCCGTAATCCCGGTAAGATGGGGCGGGGGCGGAGCCCCGGTTTTCGATTCATTATGGGCAAGCCGGCCGAACCCGTAAATGTCGTTTGCGCCGGTTACGAATACATTAAGCAGGGTTTCGGCCGGACGAAAGTCGTGATTCGGATAGGAGCCCCGCGGCCCTACGCCAAAAGCGACGACCCGGAAGCCTTCCTCTACGATAGCATGCTCGAAATCGCCGAGCTTTCAAAGCTCGAATACAAGTTCCCGCGTCCGGCCGGCCGCGGTGCTCGGGAGAGTTGACATGGACATCAAGTGTACCTGCGGTTCCTCTGATTTGATTGAAACCGAATCCGAAGCCGGTAACTATGTCGTCATGAAGACCGCGAAGGGCAAGGGTTCTTTCCTGGCGAAACCCATTACCGCGCAACCCTTCGTTTGTCGTGATTGCCGCTTAATTTCGTTTCGTGTCAAGGAGGCGGACATGGAGCGCCTCCACCACGCCTCCGGCGACTGATTGATTTCGACGCCGGGTCTTTCCATCCCGCGGGATATTATTGAAACAGAGCGGAGCGTTCGCCCGGGGGGAGCTCAAGGCGATTGTCGCCGAACGTTAGAAAGACCGAATCGCCCTCCATCTCCATGAGGGGCGCCAGGGACGCCATGGCCCCGCCGTTGAAGCGAGCGGGAACGTTTCTTTCGGGCAGCAAAAGACCGATGGTGCTGTCGTCGAAGACGCGCAGGTCGGCCGGATCGAAGGCCATGGTTTCGTCCGAATCCAGGCGCAAACGTACACTCTTTCCCTACACGACGCTCTTCCGATCTCGGAAGAGCGTCGTG
>CAZGYS010000833.1:0-2627 GCA_964530305.1 uncultured Leptospiraceae bacterium | reverse complement strand
AGGCCACCTCCTACGACAATCCATCGGACGAGCTTACCAATAAAGTGATCTTCAATCGATCAACCTATAAGGCAAGCACGAGTAACAACACCCTGGGACGTTCAAGCGCGCATCCGTCGGCGCTTTATCGAACACCCCGCGAAAGCGCTGATGAAACCCCAACAGCGCTTCCCGGCCGACTACGCGATACTTAAAGACGCTGTGTGAGTAGGAGGCGCGAAAAGATTCCGGAGAGAAGGTGCCCCTGGTGTAGTTGGTCGTGAAACCGACGTAGGCTACCGTACTGAGACAAATGGGCGCCAGGACCACCAGCGCCGTATAGTTCGCGATTCGGGCTATCATCGAGAACGATGCTGGAACCCCGGCGCGAATTTACCATTCTTTATTTGATGGATTATGGGGCGACCCGGCTCAACGGGCCACTTCATTGATCAGCCGCCCGGCCAGTTGATCCTGAGTCATGACGGATTTCTGGTTTGCTTCGTATTGTCTCTGGACCTCGATCATCTCCACCATCTGGCGCACGATGTTCACATTGGAAGCCTCCAGAAAACCCTGGAGAAATTTGGGGCCGCGACCGTCCTGGAAGGGCACGGGCGGACCCGATTCAGGCGTGTCGGCGTAGAATGAATCGCCGACTTTCTTCAGCTCCCGGGGAAACTCCACGGAGCGGATTTTGATCTTGTCCAGCAGAACCGGGTTCTCCCAGCGATTAAACGTCTCATTGGAGCCGACTTTCGGATTATTGCCGATGGTTTTGTTGATCCAGACCTCGCCGTTTTCACGGACGACCCAGTTCCAGCGGGCGATCTTGATCGGGCCCTTTTCACCCATGAGGGGAAAGCCGTTGGGAGTCGTCAGCAGGCCGTCCTTATTCAAGACGAAATTGCCGCTGCGCGAAAGGCGCTCGCCTCGATCGGTAAGGATCATGAAGAAAGACGGTTTCTTACCACCGCGATCGTCCAGCATGAGATCAAAATGATTGCCCGTGCGTTTCGCCGCGCCCTGCTCGAAGCGCGTGAAGGACTCGTTGAATTCCACCCCCGTTCCCAGGGAACCCACCAGCGGCGCCAGATCGAAACTGCCCGCGGGAACATGGCCCATGCCGTCTTCCCTGGTCCGGCGAATCATCATTTCGGGGAAGGACTTGAACACCGCCGTATCGTACTTGAACGCGGTCTTGTCCACATTGGCCAGGTTATTGGAAATTACGTCCATGCGGTTCTGATTCATGATCATGCCCGTGGACGAAGTATAGAGACCTCTCAACATGTCGTACCTATCGGCGTACCCCTGAAATCCATTAGTACTTTGCCACGCCCGGCGGGGATTATGTCCCCATGAAAGGAGGGTAAAGCACCGGGAGATTCGTACGTCAGCGCTTCGTGGCCGCTACGATATAGAAGAACACACTATCATACTTGAGAGCAGCCGCCGGCAGTTCGGTGGCGATAATCCCCCGCCCGCGACCGCTTTCCAGACCCAGGTTCAAGCCGATGGAGGAGTTGGCGTCGGCCCAGCCGACCCCCAGGGTGATGCCGTATGTGTTGACCCATTCCGTGCGGGGGCGCTCGGAAAGATTGGGATCGCGATAGACGATGGAACTGCCCGACTCGGCGCCGATGATACCGGCGCCGAAACTCGCCAGGGGGCCCAGGTTCTGGGCGATGAGCGCCGAAATCACCGTCTCGCGTTGAACGATTTCCTCGCTGTTGGCGAAGTTCGTGTACATGCCGAAGCGCAAGGCCAGGTTGTCCGTAACATAGTATTCGACGCCGAAAGCGATGTTCGTCGTGGCGCGGCGATGCAGAAAGGGGTCTTCGTCTTCGGTCAGGATGATCACGTTCAAGGCCGGAACGACTTCCGTGCGATTGGATCGCTCGTCGAAACCGGTAGTATGGATCACGTCCGCGGAAAGCATCAGATTCTGACTGGGAAACCAGGCCCATCCCAGCCGTAGCTCCGAGGTTTCGGGGATTTTCCCCGAGGCGCCCGGTCCGAAGCCGACGAGACCCGAATTCGTGGTGGCGACGCTCTGGTGCTGAGTGGCCAGGCCCGTTGCCAGCAGCGACCCGACGGATCCGCCGCTCGTGGTGTACTGGGATACGCGTCGCTTGGCCGACGTTACGAGCGTGGTGCGCAGACTGATCCCCAGCGACGTCTTGTCCGTGGGCATGAACATCAAACCCAGCACGGGAATAAACCCGCGCGTGACGCGACTATCTTGTCCCGCGACCTGGCCGAAACTGCCGTCGAAATTCACCAGGGTTGTACTCTCCGTCTGCAGGGACGAATCGGAAAAAAAGAAGAGCGAAGCCCCCATGGAAAAGCGCTCGGAAAACGACCAGGCCAGGCTCGGTCCCGCCATGACATTGGTATTCTGATCCGTCAGTTCCGCGGTGGCCTGGGCCGCCGTGGGAAAGTAAAGCGGCAGGATGATCTGGTTGGCCTGATTGAAGGTCTCGACCGCCGGCGATACCAGGCTGAAGGCAAACTTAAAATCGCCCAGATTGGTCAGGGCTCCCAGGAAATTGGGGATGAAGTTCTCGGCCTTCAGGGTGTAGTCCTGGCCCGGCCCGAGGACCCCCTCGCAGGTTTTATTGGTAATGCGATACGTGTTGGCCGTG
>CAZGYS010000832.1:0-2631 GCA_964530305.1 uncultured Leptospiraceae bacterium | reverse complement strand
GTATCAGCGCGAATCCGAAACGGGCTGGAGTAAGTTCAGCATACTCAAGCTGCCCATCTACAAGCGCGTGAAGCGCGGCGGTCGTACGCGAACCTACATCATGGGCGTTCGCACGGATTAATCCGGAGATTTACGGAAGCATTAAAGGGTTGCACACATCATTCATGTCCGGCCTTTCGCGCGGGCCGTCCTGGCCCGAGCGAGCGGCGCTCGCCCTCCATGGTTCGCAGCGGACATGAAGATGCGCGCAACACAATCCTCCCGTAAAAAACACGGATTTTGTATGTCTAAAGGAAATTCGCCGGGAGGCGAATTGCATATTTTTAGCGGACTATTTCAGCCGTTCCAAAATCAACCAATTCAAGAAAAAGCAAGACGGGAGCGAATTCGACTCCACAAATTGCCCAGGCGCGCGCGAAGACCGTTGCGCGTACGCGTAAAGGCGCGAATCCCCGCGTCGATGCCCAGATCCACGGACTGATTCAGCAGCGATACGTCCGTATCCAACAGGCCGGCCGGAACGGGGATGGCCGGATCGATTACGCGCATGTCGATACCCGGAGGCGGATTGTTTAGAATTTCGTAGGCGTCATTGTAACGGCGATGTTGTATTTTCGTCAGGGCTCGCGCCGCTTTAGGATCAAACGGATAACACAACGTACCAACCATGCCGCCGTAGGCTTTCGTGCGAAACGAACGAGGATTGGTGAGGACCATGGTGATGTCCCGATAGCCCGCGTTGATCACCGCCCGCAGGGGTACCGGATCCATGACGCCGCCGTCCGTGTACATGTTCTTGCCCAGGCGACGGCGACCGGGCGTGGCCAGCGGCAGGGCCGTGGCGGCTTTCAAGAGCGGAAGAATATTGCGACTGGTACCGCGGTGATACTCGGGTCTCCCCGTGCGAAGATTACTTACGACGACGTAGAAGGGCGTCGTCTCAGGCTCGTCCAGGCGCTCGGACTTCAGGCGATACTTGTCCCCGAAAAGATAGTCAATCAGGTAGTCCTGATTCAAAAAAGAACGACCCTTGAGCCAATTGCGAAAGGACATCAAGCGCGAACCGTACAATTCATTGCGCCAGATCATGACAAAGCGCGTGGAAAGGACGGGATCCATTTCCGTTTCGGTCACATAGTAGGAGGCCGCGCACGAACCCGAGGATACGGCCACGACGATGTCGTAATTATCAGGCCCGTGATGGACCACCATGGAAGCAAGCACCCCTCCGGTGAAGGCGCCGCGCATGCCGCCGCCTTCCACGATGAGTGCTCGGCCCTTGCGTTTGCCGTTCCATTCGGGTAATTCCGTTACAGACATCCTGAATACCTTTTCGGCCGGACATGCTCCCCGGCGCAAGCTAATTAACACGCGTTAGGTACGGGAAGCCCTGGACGGCTGGTCGCACCGCATGGTAAAGTCATTGCCTAATTAGGCCGGCAGACCAGCCTGGTCGGATTCTCTACGGAATCGGGGGATTATGTCTCTTCCAAGAATCGAAAACGCGAACATTGAAGACCGACGGGTCCTCCTGCGCACGGACTTCGGACCGGCCTTTGAGGGCAATGGTTCCATCAAGAGTGATGTCTTCATCAAGCTGCATGTCCCCACGATCGAACTCCTGCTTCAGAGACGCGCGGGTGTGCTCATCGCCTCTCACGCCGGACAACCCGGTGGTGAAAAGCACGGCATGGAAGCGGCGGCCGAAACGCTGTCAAAACTGCTGAAGCATCCCGTTAAAGTCATCAAAGAAGCCCCCGGCGGCCTGGCGGGAAAGCCCGCCCTGCCGAATCCCGGTGAAGTCGCCCTGCTGGAAAACCTTCAGCAGTACAAGGGTGAATCCAAGAATGAAACCGAGTTCGCGCGCAAGCTGGCGGCCCTGGCGGACATCTACGTAAACGACGCCTTCGCTACTTCCCGGGAAGAGTATGCGTCTACGTCCACCCTGCCCGGCCTGATGGAATCCTATGCCGGTATGCAGCTGTATCGCTGCATGGAAGAGTGTGAGAATCTGCTTTCGCGTAACTACAGTCCCATGCTCATGATTATGGGGGGCGTGGGCCTGGAGAACAAACTGAAATTCATCCAAAAGATGGTGAAGCAGGCCCAGATGTTCGCCGTGGGCGGGGGTCTGGCGTACACCTTTCTCAAGTCCCGGGCCATTCCCGTGGGTAATTCCCTGGTGAATCCCGCGCTTCAGGTGGATGCCTTCCAGATCATCGAAAGAGCCGAGCTGGAAACCACGGAGTTGATTCTGCCCGAGGATCACGTGGCGGCCGAACGCTTCTCGAAGGACGCTAAATCTAAATCCGTCGGCAAAATGGACATTCCGGATTCCTGGCAAGCGCTGGATATCGGTTCAAAGACCCTGAGTCAGCTGGAAAAGCTGATCAAGAAAGCCTCCATCGTATTCTGGCACGGTCCCATGGGCGTCGTGGAGATGGATAAATACACGAAAGGCACCCTGGGATTGGCCAAGGCCCTGGCAAAGGCCAAGGCCAGGACCATCGTCACCGGAGAGTCCACCATTAAGTTTCTGAATCAAGCGGGTCTCGACGGCAAGATGGATCACATCGCCGCGGGCTCCGGTTCCATGCTGCAACTACTAATGGGCGGCTCCATACCCGGCAT
>CAZGYS010000831.1:0-2631 GCA_964530305.1 uncultured Leptospiraceae bacterium | reverse complement strand
AACTCCCACGCCTCCTCGGACAGCACGGCCGACTTCCCCATGCTGCGCATCGCCGAAAAAGGCACCATGGTGCACCCCACGTCCGCCGATATGCTGGCCGAGGGAAAGGAGAAGGGTTGGACCCACGCCCAGCCCCCGCGGCCCTACGACGGCACCGCCGGCCGCCTGTTTGCGGCCCTGCGGCAATTCCTGGGCTTTTATTGAGCCCGGAGGCCGAATCCGGGGGCGATTTCCCTGTCTTTTCCCGCTCAGCCGTCGGAGTTCCGACAAATCGGGGCCAAAAATGCGTTGAAATGGCGGCCGGCGCTCCCAGATTGTCGGTTTCGAGTCCGGAAGCATGCTCCAACAGCCTGAAAGACACAACCGCCCGCGTGGAAACCCGACCCGTCGGACCATCCTGTCCATGGCCCTGGGGGCCATTCTCGCCTGCAGCGCGGCCTGCACGAATTTCTCGGCCGAATCCCAGGTCATTAATCCGCCCATTCTGTTCAGCGTCGCGGCCGAGGACACCGGGCACATCATCAGTCTGTCGGCTCAAAATACGGAGCTCGGCTTCGCGGGATATCGCCTGTTTTACGGCGCCACCGAGGGAGAAGCCCTCACCACGACGACCAACACGGTGGACTGCGGCGCCCTTTCCCTGTTACCCAATCAGGCCATCACCTACGTCATCGAGGTTAAGCCCGGCCAGAGCGCGGTCACGGCGGGCAACACGGACAATCGCCTTTGCGCCGTGCCCTTCGGTTTGAGCTCCGGCCAATACGTGGCCATTCGCGCGCTGGTCTTTCAAGACCTGGTGTCCCTGGGCACGAGCATTACGTCCAACGCCCTCGTCGTTCCTTGAACGAATTTAGCTTCCGGCCATGACGCGCGTCGGTTTCACCCAAACAGGCCGCCCAGAAAACCCTTCTTATTGATGGCCGCATACAGCCGCTGCAATTCCTCCGGGTCGGCCCGCCCGCCTTTTCTGAAGGCCGTGATCACGAAACCCTTCTTGCCGCGCTTGCGATTGTATTCCACCTCCCACGGATCGTCGTCGATGATGAAATCGCCCTGGACGCGGGCAATGTCCTTGGGCAAGCCCTTGTTCTCGGGGTCGTAATCTTCCCTGTACAAAAACTCCTTGAACAGGGGCGTGAATCCGTGTTCGCGCAAAATCGCCTTCGCGCGATCCCCGGCGGAGTTCGTCCAGAGGATCAGGTAATGGCCGTCGCGCGTCAACGCTTGCAGGAGCCCCATGATGCCGGGCCGAATCTCCGCGCCGAATTCGTCGGCCAGCGTGTTGTCCATGTCGAAGACGATGCGCATATTACTACTTTATTGTTTTCCGTTTTTGTCCAGCACGGCGCGCACCAGGGGCCAGTATTCGTGGGACGCGACAATCCTTTCCATCCAGGCGGTATTCAGGCGACCCTTTTCCGTCACGGGTAAGGCGATTCCCATGCGCCGAAACTTGGCCAGGTAACACTGGCGACCATAGGAATACCGCCAGCGATTGCGATTTAGCATCAGTTGGATAAAATAAAGCACGGCCGTTTTCATTTCGAAAGCCGGTTCGCAGACGAGCACATTGTCCGTGGCCAGATAGGGCATGTACTGCACGAAGGCGGCACCCGTGACGGTGGATACGGTCAGACTTCCCGCGCGTCGCGCCTCGGCCTTTGCGGGTTTTTCAAACCAGCCCGCCAGGCCGTTGTCTCCCGCGGCGCGCGAAACCACGGGCCAATCGCCCGGCTCCAATTCGTTCAGGGAATGGAAATCGCCCGACGCGATTCGAAAAATCTCATCCGCGCGAAAGGTCTTCCACTTCGTTTTCGCAACGGACGCGACGCGCTTCCCCGCCTTGAGCAGCTCCGGCTTAAAAACGGCCCGACCCGTCTTTACCATGGAGGCCAGACTTTCGCGCAAGGCGATGTCGGCGGCCCGGCGAAGCTCGGCCGCGGAAGGTCGCGCGTCGTCCAGGTAGGCCTCGGGAACCAGCTCCAGCAGGGTATCGTCTTCGTCGGGCGCGGCGATCTTTAGAAAACGGCGCCGGGAAGTCGGGGCGACGGGAGCACCGCCGATGAATTCCTTCAGGGTTTCGCGGAGCTCATCCAGTTGATTGCGGGCCTTTTCATGGGGCAATCGCCGACCGCGACGACTGCGCAGACCATCCGATACGGCGCGGGCCCACAGGACCGGAGGATGAGCGCCTACTTCACGACCCTTTTTTAGCACAATGGCCGCGGCGGGCGCGCCCACCGGATGAAAGAGTTCCTCGGGCAGGGTAATCACGGCCAGCAGTGTATTTTCATTCAGGAGCAGTTCCCGGCGCAAGGCCTTGTACGGCCCGGGACGCACGAGCACGGCATAGGGCAACACGGCGAACAATACCCCGCCCTGGCGCAGGGACTCCAGGGCCCGCCCCACGAAGCGCAGCTCGGAGCGCCCCTTCAGCGCGAAGGGAGGATTCATGAGTACTTTCGTGAAGCCGTCTTTCGGCAACTTCCCACGCGTCGAGAAACAATCGCCCCGGGCGATGGATTCCCCCGGTCGACCCCGTAAAAGCATGTTGGCCAGCGCCAAGGAGGCGATGCCCGGCTCCTGCTCCAGGCCGAACACCCGGCCGCCTTCACCCATGGCCTCCAGGGC
>CAZGYS010000830.1:0-2638 GCA_964530305.1 uncultured Leptospiraceae bacterium | reverse complement strand
CGCAAAGCCGCCTTGAGTGCCGTGCAAGCCCGCCATGCCTGGCTCAAAAGTGTCGTTCCGATTCCCGTTGATGATTGAACGGCACGAAGGAAAAACATCCCCTCCTCCGCCGGAGACGCGGAGCCTTATTCTTTTCCCATCTTGTCCATCATGGCCTTGTGATCGCCCGCGAAGCTGAACGAAGCCAGCACGACGAAGAACGCCGTGGCCAGCAGCGTCACGGGAATCAAGTACATGGCGTCGTGCAAACCAATGGCGCGAAAGACATCCGTCATTTCAGTGGCGCCGGCCGCCTCCATGGCGCGCCGAGCCAGCGAATCCGAGAGGCCGCCCACGACGACGGTGCCGGCAGCCCCGCCCAGCAAGTACATACCCGCGAAATAAAGCGCCATGGCCGTGGCGCGAAGGCGGGGTTCAACGACGTCCTGCAACGCGGGATACACCGTCGTGTAGTAGGAATAGTAGGTCAACCAGCCTATGCCGAAGAGCACCGCGAAAGCCGTCAGCGCGTCCTTGCCCTGACGCAGAGCCAGGAAAGTGGCCGCGGCCGCGACGAACAGCATGACGGCGCCGTAGCGCAAGCGTCCGGTTTCGCTGCGCTGATGAATTTTGTCGGCGATGTGTCCGCCCACCGTAAGTCCGATGAGTCCCGTGACGCCCACGATGCAACCGGTAATGACCGCCGCCTGGGCGATGGGCAAACCGTAAAACCTCTGCAGCAACGGCACCATGAAGGCATTGCCCGCGTAGGCGGCGAAGTTCACCGTAACGCCGGTGAGGATGATCCACCACATGGTCTTGATGCGAAGAATCTTGCGCACGGGATTGGCGATTGGGTCGGCACCCACCACGTCTTTCTCTTCGGCCGCGCCCCGCGCCGGTTCGCGGATCATGAGCACGAAAATCGCCAGAATGAAACCGGGAATCGCCGCGATAAAGAACGGAGCCCGCCAGCTATCAAAGGCTTTTACCATGGCCCCCACGGTAAAGAAGGCCAGCACGAGCCCGATGGGCAGACCCAGCATGAACACGCCCATGGCCCGCGCGCGTTTTTCCGCCGGGAACAAATCGCCGATCATGGAGGTAGCCGCGGGCGCGCAGGTAGCTTCGCCCACGCCGACGCCCAGGCGAACGAGTATGAGCGAAACGTAATTCCAGGCAAGGCCGGTGGCGGCGGTCAAAGCGCTCCAGGCCGCCAGACCCAGGGAGAGAATTTTCTTACGCGATTTCGTATCCGCCATGCGTCCCAGGGGAATCCCGGCGACCGCGTAAATGACGACGAAGGCCGCGTTCAATGCGCCCAGTTCGAGATCATTGAGGCTGAACTCCTTGCGAATAGGCTCGAGCACCACGGCCGGAATGGTCCGGTCGAAGAAATTCAGCATATTGACCAGAAACAGGAGCACCATGACCCGCCAGGCATTCTCCGCCTGGCCGCCGAGTGCTCCGGCCGTTGATGTGTTCGTCGCCATTGGTGTTCCCCCCGCTCTGCTTCGATGGACAAGAATCTAACTTTCCATCAAAGCATCGCAAGCAAAAACCCTGGACAGGGCGATTTTTTGGCGCTTAAATTATGACTTACCGGCAGCGAGTAAAAGCAAATGGAGCCGCGGCGGCGAAGGGCCTCAGCCCTTCTCCATGCGTTCGAGCATGGCCGCGTGGTCTTTCTTGAAGGTGATGGACGCGGCCACGACGAGAACGGCCGTCATCAAAATCGTGACCGGGACCAGATACATGGCGCCATGCAAACCTACGGCGCGAAAGGCTTCCGTAAGTTCCGCGGCTCCGGCCGCCTCCATGGCCCGGCGCGCGAAAAAGTCCGAGAGCCCGCCCATGACGATGGTGCCGGCGGCGCCGCCCAGCAAGTACGTCCCCGCGAAATAGACCGCCATGGCCGTGGCGCGAAGACGCGGTTCGACGACGTCGTGCAAAGCGGGATAGACCGTCGTAAAATAAGTGTAGTAAGTCAGCCAACCGATGCCGAAGAGCACCGCGAAAGCTGTCAGCGCCGCCTTGTCCTGGCGCAGGGCGATGAAGGTTGCCGCGGCGGCCACGAAGAGCATGGCGGCGCCGAATTGCAGGCGCCCCGTTTCGCTACGCTGATGAATCTTGTCGGCCACATACCCGCCCAGGGTCAAGCCGATGAGGCCCGTTAGACCGACGATGCAACCGGTGATCACGGCCGCCGAGGCGATGGGCAGGCCGAAGTATCTCTGGAGCAAGGGCACCATGAAGGCATTGCCGCCGTAGGACGCGAAGTTCAAGGTCACTCCCGTAAGGATCAACCACCACACGGTTTTGATTTTTAGAATCCGACGCATGGGCCGGCTTTCGTCGGCCCCGGCCGACGACGAAGCGGATACGTTTTCCGCCGCGCCCCGCGCCGGCTCGCGAATGAAGAGTACGAAAAAAGCCAGGATCATGCCGGGCACGGCGGCAATGAAGAATGGTATCCGCCAACTGCCGAAGGCCTTCACCATCAGTCCGACGGAAACGAACGCTAGAATGAGACCCAGCGGCAGGCCGAGCATGAAGACGCCCATGGCGCGAGCGCGTTTTTCGGCCGGAAACAAATCTCCGATCATGGAGGTAGCCGCCGGCGCGCAAGAGGCTTCTCCGATGCCCACGCCCATGCCGG
>CAZGYS010000829.1:0-2642 GCA_964530305.1 uncultured Leptospiraceae bacterium | reverse complement strand
GACCGGGGCGAATGTTAACGCGCGGCGTCCTTGATGATGAATTCGAATTCAACGTCCACGTCTTCCGCCAGGTCTTCGCCCGCTTCCAGGGTTTCCTCATCGTCTTCCTTGTAGAGCCATTTGATCAAGACGCGGCTTTCATTGCCGTGATACCCTTCCAGGATGGACAGAAAGTCCAGCAGGCATTTGCAGGAGCTGGTGTTGAAGTAGTTCAGATCGATTTCGGCCGTCAGGTCTCCCCGGGCTTTGACGATGTATCGTTCCGTCCAGCGCAAGAGCGGCAGCCAGAACTTCGTCGGATCCTCAGGATGGGAGCGGCCCTGGATTCGAAACAGCGCAGTACCGGGATCGAATTCCACCAGGGGCGTGTCTTTTCGCGGTTCGATTCTTAAGGGTTCCACCACTTCATTCCTCATCAAGTGCCTTCGGCGTGTACGGTCACCTGGAGCGTGTAGTACATTAGATTATCGTATATTTCCAGAAAATCCCACTTGAGGGGTTCTCCCGCGACCCGGGCCATCTGAACCAGCCCCAACCCGGCGCTCTCACCTTCCTCCAGGCGAGTACCCTTGCGAAGGTGTTCTCGATAGTATTCCTTCAGTTGCGCGGTATTCATGCCGCTAATGCGGGTCAGGGTCGTATCAATGGTCTTGGCCTGCTCTCGGCTGACGTAGTTGCCGGTCTGGGTGCAGAAATGATTGCCCCACTTCAATACTGATATAAGACCCGCGCCCACCATTTTACCGCCCAATTTTTCACGGCGATGGGAATACTTCAGAATGTTTTGCGAGCTCTCGACGAAGATTTTGAAAATCTTGCGAGCTACGTCCGGAGTAGCGTGTTCAGCGGCAAGGGCTGCTTCGAGCATGTCCGCCATTTCCACCAGGGTTTCCTGAGACATGGCGCCTCGGTATGTAAATATACAACCCGCGTCTTCAAGCGTGCGCTCGAAATCGTGAAAGTATCTGGGAGGTGATTTAGCCATGCGCGTCAAGTGTCTTGGTTCAATGAATCGCGGTGGATGTCCTCGGCGACCGGGGGCGAAAAGCTATAATAGTTATATCGTCCAGTTGCTCCTCGCTTGATAAAAGTTCTTTAATCATGCGGGTCAAGAGTACTTTTTGTTCCGACAAATCTCGGTGGTGGTTTTTTTCAATCCAGCCCAGTAAGCGACGAGCGCCCAGTTTCTCCAGATCCTGACCCTCGAACTTGCCGTTCTGGTCGATGAGCCCGTCCGTGGTCATGTAAATGGTCGTGTCCGGTTTTACATTGATATGGTGGCTGGTCACCGGGGGTTTTACCTTGCGTTGAAATCCTCCCAGGGTCTTGTTATCTCCTTTAATAAGGGAAACCCCCTGGGAATCGGCGATGATTATCGATTGCTTGGCGCCGGCGAAAAGCAGTGATTCTCGTTCGTACTGCCAGATGCACAGGGACGCCACCATGCCGTCGTGGCGTCCGGTGCGGTCCGCGTCCGACTGAAACGAACCCTGGATCTCGGTGTTCATTTCCTCCAGTACGATGCCCGGCTTCTCTATTTTCCGGCCCGCGGCAACCATCTTCAGGAGACTATTGCCAAGCATGGACATGAAGGCGCCGGGCACTCCATGACCGGTGCAATCCACCAGGGCCACCATGGTTCGCGGGGTGTCATCGTCGTGATGAATCCAGTAGAAGTCTCCGCCCACGACGTCCTTGGGATACCACAGCACGAAGTGGTCCGGCAGCAGGCGACTCATCTGACGTTCCGAGGGCAGAATGGATTTCTGTAATTGGTGAGCGTAATTCAGGTTGTCTTCGATCACGCGCTGCCGTTGCTCCAACGTATTGTAGGCCTCTTCCATGCGCTGGTTGATGGCCTCCAGTTCTTTTTCAGAGCGCTCGTTTCCGATGTAAAAATACAAAATTATGAATATAATTACAATAAACGCCAGCTCAATTAATGACTCATAAAGAATCAGCTCGGCGATGGGCGGCAAGGGCGCGAGGGGCGGATACAAGTCGAAACGCGCCATCAGCTCCACGGTGGCCATGGCGATGTGCGTCATTACGATGCCGTAGACGATTTGCCACTTGTCCTTGAGCTGGTAGATGACCAGGGGCATGCCGATCCAGATGAAGGCCATGTAGTGAATACCGGCCTGCTTGCCCAGGATGGCCGACCAGGCGACCAGAATCCCGTTTACGACGGTGAGGAAGAGAAGCCGTGCCGCATTGTATTTTCCCAGGCGATTCGTTATGAGCACGGTTGCGTACAGGCAGCCGATGATGAAGACCATGACGGTGGGAACCGGGGCCTCCATGAGCAGGAAGATGGGAATGTAACTCCAGACCAGAACGGTGAAGACCACCGCCAGCTTATTGGTTAGATTGACGCGTTTAGCCAGTTGCCGGTCGACTTGAGGAGGACCGACGCTCCAATTAAATAAATAATCCCAGAATTTCTTAAAATATTCCATCGGAGCCGGAAGCGAGTCAGTAATAGCGTCCGGCCTGGATTCAGTCTAGCGAATTATTTTCGCCAGAACGGAATTGATCTCTTGCAGAAGCTCTTTTCGCCGGGTGTAGGCATAGTGGTGGCCCCCGGGCAGAATCCGAAAATCGCACTCGCCGCTGGTGAAATCCCGCCAGGCGCGACTATG
>CAZGYS010000828.1:0-2643 GCA_964530305.1 uncultured Leptospiraceae bacterium | reverse complement strand
CGGGAAAATCGCCTGAACGGCCAATTCCGGCAACCCTTTTTCCAGGCCGCCCGACGCACGGTTTCGAACGCGAATGGACCTGGCTGAACGCGACCGAACACGAGGGAACGACATAGGAAGGGCTTGACCCGTCGCCCCGCGGCGCCAATCTCGGGGTGTGAAGGAAATTAAGTTCGACTTTGAATTCGCGGGTGAATTCGCCCCTGAAAAAAACGGCGCGTCGGCGGAGCTCGCCGAACAAGCCCGAGAGGCCGTGCGTCTAATGCGCTCCCGGGAAGGCGCCGGTTCCGACTATCTGGGCTGGTTGGATTTGCCGTCCGCCGCTCGGGCCGAGCTGGATGCCATCGGGCAGGCCGCGCGGGAAATGCGCGAAAGGCAATTGCTGGTCGTCGTGGGCATCGGCGGTTCTTACCTGGGGGCCCGAGCGGTCATTGATGCTTTGAGTCCCGCGCTTCAGCGCGATTATCCGGTGCTCTTCGCCGGTCATCAGATTGATGCGGCCTACCACCTGGAACTATTGAATCATCTCAAGGATCGCGATTACGCGGTGAACATCATTTCCAAGAGCGGCACGACCACCGAGCCTGGTCTGGCGTTTCGCTTTCTCATGGGTGATCTGGAGAAGCGTTTTTCGGCGGATGAACTCAAGCAACGGGTCTTCGTAACCACGGACGCGAAGAAGGGCAGTCTGCGCGGCCTGGCCGATAAAATGGGACTGCGTTCCTTCGTTATCCCGGACGATGTCGGCGGTCGCTTCAGCGTATTTACGCCCGTGGGTCTGTTGCCCATCGCCGCGGCCGGCCTGGACGTGCGCAAGCTATTGGAAGGCGCCCGGGCCATGATGGAGCATCTGGAATCGTCCGATGACCCCGGCACCAATCAAGCGCTCGCCTATGCGATTTATCGCAATGCTTGTTACCGCGCCGGAAAAAAAATCGAAATTATGGCTTCGTATCGCGGTAGTCTGCACTACACCGCCGAGTGGTGGAAACAATTGTTCGGCGAATCCGAGGGCAAGGAAGGCAAGGGCATTTTCCCCGCGTCGGTGGACCTGACCACGGATCTGCATTCCATGGGACAGTGGATGCAGGAAGGCGAACGTATTATTTTCGAAACCGTCGTCGACGTGGCTAAGGACGCGAGCCTGGAAATCCCGGGACGCGGAGACGATGGCGACGGCCTGGAGTATCTGGCCGGGCGTTCCCTGCACGAGGTAAATCGCACCGCGTTGCGGGCCACCCTGAAAGCTCACGCCGACGGGAATGTACCGTGCGCGCGCCTGGAGCTGTCCGAGGTAAACGAATACACCATGGGCGCGTTGCTCTACATGTTTGAATTCGCGTGCGGCGTATCGGCCTACATGCTGGGCGTGAACCCCTTCAACCAGCCCGGCGTGGAAGCCTACAAATCAAATATGTTTCGCATGCTCGGTAAGCCGGGGCATTGAGTTTAGTCAACAGGCGCAAACAGGCGAAAGCATCAAGCCGCGCGAGTTCTCGCATGATCAATCGGCGCAGCCGGGGAAGAACTCCCTGGTGACCGCCGCGCCCCGGGGCCAGCTTTCGCCGCCGCGCAGGATGCTCTTGCGTTCCGCGAGCGCCAGTAGCGCGCCACCGTGGGAAATCAGATAGCAGGTGGCGGGAGCATACTTCCGAGGTATACCCATGGCCACGGTTTGCTCCAGGGTCAAGGAGCAGTACTTCTTGCCCGTCGCCGCGATATCATCCAGGGTCAGGGACTTTTTCTTGCCCGCCATGCGAAACAGCGCCGACCAGGGCGCGCCCAGGGCGTAGAGTTGCCCGGTCGGAGGTTTGGCGCGCAGGGTGCGAGCCAGGGATGAATTTTTCAAGACGGCGCGATGGATCAGCGCTCGACACTTCTCAAAGGCGATTGCCGTTTTCCCGGCGCCCGGTCGGCAGTATTTGAAATTGCTCATCTTTTCCACGCGTCCGCGACTCAGATTCAAACCCGCCGGCGAGCTGACCGCGTTCACGTTTGAATAGGAACTGCCCGCGGCGAATTGGACCGTTGCTCCGCCGGTTTCTAGAATGGAAAATCGCCCCGGCACGAAAAGCAATTGCGTGGTGCGCCAGGCCAGCTTACCTTCCATGGCGCCCGAAATCACCTGAAAACTTCCGCCGGGAACATGGCGCGCGAAATGTCGCCGTAAGGCGGCCATACGTTGGTCTTGCTTGCTTTTGGGCTGAGCGCGAAAGCCGCCGGTGCCCAGCAGCGCGAAGGATTTTACGCGAGCGCGAACGGACGGTTCGATGCGCGCGAAACCTTCTTCAAGCACGCGAACGGCTTCGTCCAGCTTCAAGTCGGCCAGGCCGGTTCGTGAACGAATCTTGACGCAGCGATTGTAGGGGTCGGGCATGTCCCGCGCCGCGCAGGAGCCGCCGGCGTTCTTTTCCATGCGATACAGACAAAAGCGGGTGCCCGAGGAGCCGGCGTCGATGACCAGATGCAGGACGGCGTCCTCGGGCAGGCGGGCCGAACCGCCGGCGCACGAACTGAATAAAAACAGGCCCAGCAAGGACGAGGCCATGGCCGACAAGACGCCGGCCCGGAGCCCGTGGCGGCAACGACCAGGAGAATCATGAAAGCAGCGGGGCGATGGGTGCGCGAAAGAAGCGGGTCTCG
>CAZGYS010000827.1:0-2650 GCA_964530305.1 uncultured Leptospiraceae bacterium | reverse complement strand
GGCAAGCGCGTCTCGGTGGTCGCCGTATCATTAAAAAATACGGAAAGCGGCGAAAAGTTCCAGGTCCCCGATATGCTGGCCAACCGGGCCGACGTCTACAACCTGGGGGACGTGCTGGGCGGACACGAGGACGCCTTTAACTTGAGTTACATGGAGAATTCGCTCACGTCCAATCCCGTCTTGAACCAGTTGACTTCGCGGGAGCGGGACGACGTCTACACCTTGATTCGCGTCGCGCGCACGGACAGCCAGGAAGGCATTTCCTTCAAGGGGAACTTCTCCCAGGAGGAAGTGAAGGAACTGGCGGCCGTCTTCAAGCGTCTGCTCTCCATTCAAGACGTCGTCTTGAAAGTCAATCAGCAGTACATCTACAGCGCCGCGCAGGACGACGACTTTCGCGTGGAACCGAACTTCCTCTTGCAGGGTTCCTACCGGAACATGAACAAGATGGTTGAGAAAGTGGCGCCCATCATGAACGAAGCCGAGATGAAACAGTTGATCCTGGATCATTACACGGATGAATCGCAACTGCTCACCAGCGGCGCCGAATTCAACCTGCTGCGCTTCAAGGAAATGATGGAATGGCTGAACGACGAAGAGCGCGAACGACTTGAGTTCATCCGCGAATCATACAAGCAGAACAAGTCGACCGGCGAAGGCGACGCCATGGGTCGTATCGTGGGCCAGCTCAATACGTTCAACGATCGTTTTGCGGATCTAGTCACGGCCATGCTCAAGGAGAAATAAGTCGCGCCGACCAAAAGCGCCATGGCCATCGTCGAGGAACTGACCCGCCTCCACCATTTGCCCTGGAATTTCTTCGCCGCGTGCGCGCTGGCGTTCCAGATCGTTTACTGGACCCTGCGTCTGCTTGAGGCGACTATATTCCCCGCGTTACGGGATTGGCGCGAAAGAACTCGCGTCTGGTATGAAGAACTCAATGAGGACGAATGGGCGGGAAACGATTATCCGCCCGTGCGCCTGAAGATCAGCATTCGTCTGTTTATTCTTACCTGGGTCGGGCTGGGCGTATCGGTGCTCATACATCGCCTTCTGGATGCGTATGTCGGCGAATGGGTAACCGAATCGGGGCTTGGCTGGTTGCTCACTCTATTCGTGGGGCTCGCCGCGAGCACGGTTGTGGTCAAAATCGCCATGGCGATCGCCGGAGACAAACAGTAGCCGCGAAAGCACTTGACAGGGGGACATAATCTCGCGCCATACGCTCATGGCCGTCTTGAAGAATGAATTCTCCTGGTCCCGCTCCCGGGAAGAGCTGTTCCACGAGTGCCGCCGCAAGTACTACTTCCATTATTACGGTTCCTGGGGCGGCTGGGAACACGAATCGGACCCGCGCACGCGCCGGGTCTATATGCTCAAGAACCTCAAAACCCGACCCATGTGGGCGGGGCTGGTCATCCAGGAAGCGGTCCAGTCCGCGGCACAAACCCTCAACGAATCCGAGGGCGGGCTTTTCGCGAACCATGACGCTTTTGTCGACGATGTCGTGGAAGGCATGCGACGCGATTTTATGTCTTCGCGCAATGGCGATTACCATCGCAACCCGAAGAGCCCCGGCCTCGTGGAGCACGAATACAAAATCCCCGTCGAGAATTCGGTCTGGGCGGCGAATCGCGATCACGTCGTCGATTGCTTGAAGAACTTCCTGGGGTCCCCCGCGGCCGAGCGCATCCGCGACTCCAGGCCCGGTGCCCTGGTGGAGTTTAAGAAATTCGACTCCGTCCAAATCGAAGGGGTCAAGGTCTTCGCCGTGCCGGATATTTGCCTGCGCGTGGGCGACGAGTATCTCATCATCGCGCCGCGCTCAAGCGAAAGCGCTTCCGAAAGCATGCGTTTGAAAATCGCCTGCCAGATTCTTTTCCTTTCCATTAAGAATAAAATCAACCCGGACAAGATTCGCGTGCTGGATCTGGATTTACGGAGCGGCACCCAGGCCGATCTGGAATTTCCGGAAGGGGAGTTGCAAGCCGCCCGCGCAAAAATCAAATCCTCCGCGGCGGACATGCGCGCCGTGCTCCGGGACGCAGCCGAAAACCATGCCTCCGAAGAAGACTTCGCGCCCGTGGATTCGGACGAACCCTGCCCTTATTGTCAATTCCGAAGCGTCTGCCCTAAATTCGCGGCGGACGCTCAAGAGCCGGCGCCGACCCATGGGGCCACGAAAGCAACGACCGATGCCGCCGCCGAAGCACCCCCCGCGGCGGCGCTAAAGGGAATTAAGGCATTGTAATCGCGCCACTTGAATTGAACCACGAAGAGCACGAAGGATACAAAGACGTTCCCCGTGCTCCCCGTTGCCCCGTGGTTCAGCGCTGAGACAATTTAGCCTTCAGCTCTTTCTCCATCCCCACCAGTTCCTGCTCGGCCTGAGCACGCTTCGCGCGGCCTTCGCTTTGAATTTTGAGGATGTCCTCAATGGTGGAAACGAGATCCGAGTTTACCTTCTTCAAGGTTTCCAGATCCACGATGCCGCGCTCGTTTTCCTGGGCGATTCCCGTGGCGCCGTCCTTGAGCATTTCCGAGTTCTTTTGCAGGAGTTCGTTGGTGGTATTGGTGGCTTCGCGCTGGAGTTCCAGGGCCTTCTTCTGACGAAAGAGCGAAATGGCGATTACGATCTGATTCTTCCAGA
>CAZGYS010000826.1:0-2666 GCA_964530305.1 uncultured Leptospiraceae bacterium | reverse complement strand
CAATTCGTAGTGCGCGTAACGAGGGTCCGGTTTCAAGCTGTCCAGATTGAAGCTCTTGAAATGCATCTTGGGCGTCTTTTCGATTTCCGGCAGAATGGTGGCAATACGATCCACGCCGGGACGACTCTGGTATCGAGAGCTGGATGTAATCTGGCAGACTTCGAAGAAGGTTTTACCGTCTCGCGTGCGCGCCGCGGCGATGATGAAATCGCCCTCCTGTAGAATCTTCATGTTGTCACACAGGCTGATGGCCACGTGATCCAGGAATTCGCGCACAATGCGATCCGTGTAGGTGAAGTACGAATTATTGATGATCATGCGCACCGCCCGCTGGGGCGTGAATGCTTCCCGCCAGGGAACCTTGGAGGTCAGGGAGGCGAATTCGGACGCCAGGGCGATGATGTTGGCGTCTTCGTCATAGGCGATGTCCGCGCGCAGGATTTTCAATTGTTCGCGAATGTCGTCGGCGATGGCGCTCTTGCCGCCTTCGTTACGATACTTTTCTTCCAGCGCCGTCAACTTGGCGATGAGCTGCTTCGTGGGCGGATAATTATTGCCTACGCGATCATCGCGCAGCGGGCGATGATGGCAGAGCACATTGTGCTTCACGGCCGTCTCGATGGTAGTCTCATGGGCAATCATCAAGTACGACATCAGCGGGTGGTTCTTTATATAAGTATATTCTTCCGCGGTGACGCCGGGTTCGGTGGGCATGTTCATTTTGCCCTGGCCGATGTCGCAGAGCAGGGCGCCCATCATGAGATTGTTCACCATCTCATTCATTTTCTTTTTGTCCCGGTTAGTGGTGGCCTGCATGCCCCGGGTCTTCATGGCCATGGCGACGACCGTGCGCTTCACGGCCATTTCAACATCGAAGGAGCCGTCCGTGCCGCCCATGATTTCGATGATATTGACGAGACCGTTCATGGCGTCCGGTTGACTCTCGAAATCGTTAAAAACGTCGGCCAGTTTCTCACTGGAACGCTTGGCTTGAAAGGAAGTGATGGAGGAACGCTTCAACTGACCGAAGAGTTCCGTGGTTTCCTTGGCCAGTTCCTTCGCGTGCTGTTCACCCAGCAGCTTGGTGTCCGAGAGGCCCTCGGGCACATCCCGCTTTTCTTCCAGTCCAAGCTTGGCCGCGTCGTCGGTGTCGTAGAAGATGCCCTGGTCCACGAAGCGCAGGATGCGTTCGATTTCCTTGTCGGAGGCTTCTTCTTTCTTATAGATTAGGATCTGACCGTCCTTATTATAGAAGTGAACCGGTATTTCCTTTTTATCACGGAACTCCTGGATCACTTCCTCGCTGAACTCGAATATTTTGAACTCACCCATGGTATGAATACAGTTGTGGTCGGTCGGGAATAACGCATTGTTCGGGGCGTGCCTTATCCGGAAACAAAAATATTAAAATACTGGCCCGTACGAATGGTAATTTCATTTCTGACTTATGACGGATATACCTGAAATAGTAGATATCGGCACTCTGCCTCCCGTAGGCGTGGTGCCCAAGAAAATGCATGCCAGCCTGATTCGCCCGGAGCGCTACGGAGAACCCGAGCAAGCCTTCCAGATCGAACAGGTGGATATCCCTGAAATCAAGCCGGACGAGGTCCTGGTGGCGGTAATGGCCGCCGGCGTGAACTATAATAATGTCTGGGCTGCTCTGGGCTATCCCGTGGATGTAATCGGTGCTCGTAATAAGAAGGGCGAACCGGAAAAATTCCATATCGGCGGCTCGGATGCCTCCGGCATCGTGTATAAAGTCGGTTCGGAAGTCACGAACGTGAAAGTGGGTGATGAAGTGGTCATCCACTGTGGAATCTGGGACCGCGATGATCCGCATATCAAGGCGGGTGGTGATCCCATGCTGGCTCCTTCCAATCTCATCTGGGGCTATGAAACCAACTGGGGTTCCTTCGCGCAGTTCGCCAAGGTGCAAGATCACCAGTGCCTGCCCAAGCCCAAGCACCTGTCCTGGGAAGAAGCAGCGGCTTACATGCTGGTCGGCGCCACCGCCTATCGCATGCTGATGCACTGGGAGCCCAACACGGTCAAGCCGGGTGACCCGGTCCTCATCTGGGGCGGCGCGGGCGGTCTGGGCGCCATGGCCATTCAAATCGTCAAGGCTCAGGGCGGTAAAGCCGTAGCCATCGTCAGTTCCGATGATAAAATCGATTTCTGTAAAAACCTGGGCGCCGACGGAGTCATCAATCGCAAGAACTTCAGCCACTGGGGCGCGCTCACCAGCGATATCAATAAGCCCGAGGAATTCATCAAGTGGACGAAGGCCGCTCGCGAATTCGGTAAGGCTGTCTGGGAATACACCGGCAAGGGCGTGAACCCGAAAATCGTTTTCGAACACCCCGGTGAGTCCACCATCCCGACCTCCAACTTCGTATGCGATACCGGCGGTATGGTCGTAATTTGCGCCGGCACCACCGGCTTCAACGCCACCGTGGATCTGCGTTACCTCTGGATGCGTCAGAAGCGTCTGCAGGGTTCTCACTTCGCTAACGACGATAACTGTAAAGGTCTCAATGATCTCGTGATCGACAAGAAAGTGGATCCCGTCCTTTCGCGAACCTTCAAGTTCGAGGAAACGGGCACCTGCCATCAGATCATGAAGAACAACCAGCATCCTCCCGGAAACATGTCCATTCTCGTGG
>CAZGYS010000825.1:0-2669 GCA_964530305.1 uncultured Leptospiraceae bacterium | reverse complement strand
CACCAGCCAGATGGTGAGCAGCCCCGTCAGCATGGAGAAAGTACGAAAGGGAAACGAAGTGACCCCGTTCGCGTCCGTCATGGGGTAGGGTATGAAAGCCGGCACGCCGAAGAGCGCTTCGCCGCCGCCCAATCGCAACAGCAGTCCCACCACGGCGCCGGCAATGGCACCGATGTAATTCGACTTCTTAAAAAACAGCGCCATGACCAGTTGAGGAAAGAGCACCACGTACACAAGGTCCGCGCAAAGTACCCACAGGGCGTATACGCTTTGCACGGTCATGGCCATCCAGGTGGCCGCGGCGCCCAGCACCAGTACCGCGATGCGAATGGTCAGGCGAATTTCGCGCTCCGACGCCTGACGGCGAAACAGCGGGCGATACACGTTCCAGGTGAACATGGACGCCCCCGACAAAATCGAGGAATCCACCGAGGACATGACCGCCGCCGCCACGGCTCCCAGACCCACGGCGGCCACGAAGGGCGGCGTGAGATGGATCAAGACGTAGGGCAGAATGGCGTCGGGTTTAGGCGTCGTGCCCTGGCCCAGTTGGGACCAGTCGATGGCCGTGCCCGCGACGCCCACGAGAATGGCGGGAATCGCCATGAAAATACAACCGAGCCCCGCGAAGAGCGAAAGGCGGACGGCGGTCTTGTCGTCGCGGCTGGATAAAACTCTTTGAAAATAAACCTGCCAGGGAATGCCGCCCAGCATCAACAGAAAGGCCATGTCCAGCCAGAACCAGGCCTGGTTGCCCCAGCGCGCGCCGCCGCCCCAGGCGGCCAATGGCGGAAACAGATTAAAACCGGAGCCGGCGAATTTCGTCTGGTAGGCGACGACAATCGCCTGGAAGCCGCCCGCGTGCATGATGGCGAAGGGCAGGGCGATGACCAGGCCCAGAAACAAAAAGATCAACTGCACCACGTCGGTGTAGGCCACGGACCACATGCCGCCCACCATGGTATAGAGAATGGCGATGGCCGAGGCCACGAGAATGGAAGTTTTGATGTCGTAGCCGAGGATGGTGCCGAAGGTCAAACCGAGGGCGCTCAGGATGGCCGCGCTCCAGAAGATTTCACCCACCAGCGCGGGAATGAATAGTCCCGAGGCAACGCGTTCGCCGTACTTGCGTTCGAAGAGATCCAGCAGGGTCGTAAAGCCGTAGGCCCGCATTTTGCGCGCGAAGAACAGTCCGCCCAGGACCAGACTCATCGCATAACCCCAGGGCGCCTGCGCCCACACCAGGCCCTGGCCGTAGGCCGCGGCCGCCGTGCCGATGATGTAGCCGCCGCCCACCCAGGTGGCGGTCATGGTAAAGATGCCCACGAAGACGGGCATCTTGCGGCCCGCGAGCATCAGCCCTTCGGAAGAGGTATCCTGGGATTCCTTGCGACTGGCCCAGACGCCGGTGGCGAAGACCAGAAAATAGAAGAAGCCGATGGGTATTAGACCCGTTAGTGTTGTGCCGATTTGTTCATTCCCCCGCCGGGAGTCTTTGTCTTCCCCGGGCAAGGGCAAGAACTTTTTTTCGCATAATCCTTGATCCGCTTCGGGGAGACGAGTCCGCTGTCCTCATGAAGGATACATCGTCAATGCCGGAACTTAAAAAGGAAGCGGCACTCAAGGCGGCCGCGGGCGTGATCTCCGGATGGACCGTGGGCCTGGGGACCGGCTCCACCGCGGCTTTCGCCATTGAGGAACTGGGGCGTCGCCGCCGCGAAGAAGGCCTGGATATCCAGTGCGTCGCCACATCGTTTCAGTCTTCCGTACTGGCTCGCAAGGTCGGTTTGCCCCTGCTGTTTCTGGAAAGCGTGAACGAGCTGAATTGCAGCATCGACGGCGCGGACGAAATCGATCCTTCCATGAACTTAATCAAGGGTGGCGGGGCCGCGCATACTCAGGAGAAACTGGTGCACGCCATGTCGCGCCAGTTTATCGTCGTGGCCGATCATACGAAGAACGTAGAGAAACTGGGCACGAAGTTCGCCGTGCCCGTGGAATTGATTCCCCCCGCGCTGGCCTTCGTGGAGAAGGAACTGGCCGCCCTGGGGGCGAAAGAAGTCAATCTTCGCATCGCCCAGCGCAAGGACGGTCCCGTCGTCACCGATAACGGAAACTTGATCATCGACGCGCGTTTCGACATCAACGATCCCTTGAAGCTGGAAAAAGAACTCAATATGATCCCCGGCGTCGTGGAAAACGGCATCTTCGCGGCGTCCGGCGTGGCGCCTCATCTAGCCTACATCGCGGCGGAGGATGGGGTTCAAACGGTAGAAAGGGTGAAAGGGTGAAAGGGTGAAAGGGTGAAAGGCGCGCTTTGCATTTGAACGGGCGGTTGTCAATGGGAAAGGCGGCCAGGGAAGGTGCGAAGGCACGGATCGCCGTTTTACTTCACTTCAATCGCTTCAACAATCGACCGCTTCCGTAGCGCCAGATGACGACTTCGTTCCCTGCCGTTCCCGCCGCCAGATAGCGACCATTGGGGCTGAACTTGAGCCGATAGACTCTGCCCCGGCTGCCCTTGAAGTTTCGCAGGCGCCGGCCTCGAACCCGGTCCCACGCGCTTACTTGTCCGTCCCAGCCGCCCGCCGCGAAAACACGATTATTACGAAACGCAAGACCGCGAATCCAGGCGCGATTGGTTTGCATTTGTTTTAATTTCTTCCAGT
>CAZGYS010000824.1:0-2677 GCA_964530305.1 uncultured Leptospiraceae bacterium | reverse complement strand
ATGATCTCCGGGCACACCCATGGTTTTCTGTGCCTGCCCGAATTGAACATCATCAACACCGGAGACTGGGTGGGGTCGCGCACTTTCGTCGTACAACGTCGCAAGCGCCGGGGCGATCGTTTCACCGGTCTGCGCATGATGGGTCGCAAGACCTACAGGAAGGAATTCGTCTATCGCCGGCGGCCCATCATTTCGAGCGACGGCCGGCACGAGGATCCGACTCCGCGCATTTCTTGAGCAGTTCCGCCACCTCGGGCGAAGGTTGAATATCCAGCGAATCGCCCTCCAGTCGGAAATCCACGACCTGGTATTCGCCGCCGACGTGCCAGTAGAGCTTATCGCTGACGAAGCCCGGATTGCGCGCGGCGACGCGAACCGTATTGGGTATCAACAGGCTCAACGCCGCCGCGACTCTCGCGTCGTTCACCGGATAGAGGATTGCGTTTTCCCGAACGGGCACGGTCACCAGGGTTCCCAGACGCCCCTGGTATTTCTTTTTCGTCAACAGGTCCGGCACATGGCTGGGCGTGAAATAGTGAGCCCCCGTCAGGGAGTAGACCCGGCCCACGTCCTCGATGTCCTGTTCGGTGATGGTGATTTTGTTTTCCCGCCGCGTATTGGTGAACGCTCGCGTAAACAGCTCGGGCTTCTTTTTTTTCCAGGCGCGAACGTGCCCGGGTGATACGTTTACGATGGTGGACGGAAGATCAAAACACAAGCACGTGATGGTGCCCGGGAAGTCCACGCGAAAGACCAGGTTCTCGGCGCCGGCCGTATCCAGGTAGTGTTCAGGCCAAACCCGCGCCTTGAGCAGATTGCCCACGCGGCGAAAGTCACCCACGTAGGTCTCCAGATCGGCCGCTTCGCGGCGACCCTTGAGGGCGTTGTCCAGATGTCCGTCCACCAGCGCCGGCCAGTGTTTTTCGGCCGTGGCCGCGCACAGGCGCGCGATGTTCTCCACGCCCATGCCGTCATAGTCCAGGTGTTCGGCCCGGAGGCGATTCTCCTCCAGCCGGGCCGTGACTCCCCTGTGCTTGAGGCGATTCAGCAGGACTTTCGTGAAGCGCTTATGGGCGCGGCCGGATTCAAGACCGGACCAGGCCGGTGCCCGGCCCCCGCGAAGAAAGTTAAGCATGACTCGGTTTCGCCCCTTAATACGACGCGCGAATCATCAGATCTTTGACGTGAAGCCGATGTAGATGCCGCGAAAGATACCCGTATTCAATTTGCTGTTGAGTCGTATCAGCGGCGCGATGGTGCCGTTCTCGTAGAAGATGCCCTCGGTGGTCAGGACCTTCGACGCGGTCAACTGACCGAACAGCCCCAGCTTCAGGCCGTACTTTTTCTTGTAGAGATAGATCTTCACGCCCAAAAGCCCGATGAAGGAATTCGCCTCCACGGTGGCCGTGCCGTCGATGACCGAGAGGTAGGCCGGGCCCGCCAGCAGGGAATTGAATTTTAGTTCTCCCTTCGAGTAATACCAGAAGCCGTCCGCGAAGAGGTACAATGTCCGGCCCTTGTTCAGGGGAAAGTTCAGCTCAATGCCCAGGTAGGGGCCGGATGAATTCTGCGTGTTTTCGCCGTCGCCGCCCGCGGTGATTTCACTGGCGGTGAACTGCCACAACTCCGAGGGTGAATTCACGCGATTCACGCCGTAACCAATCTTGAGAATATGTTCGTCGACGACCTTGTAGCCCAGCGCGCCCCGCAGATCCGTTTCGCGCGTGTTCTGTCGGTCCCGGCGCGTATCCCGAATGGAAGTAAAGAATGTCTCCGTAAAGCTGTCCTTGTATACCTGCGCGCTGATTTCCCAGAGGAAGCGTTTGTCGAAACTGAACAAATCGCCGTAACCACCCTGGGGATAGATGATGCTGGATTTCGTCCGCGTGGAACCCTCGACATAGATGCCGCCCGCGCCCAGCAGACTGGCGGCGCCGATAGCGTCGCGAATGATCTCCGAGGTCGACTGGGGCGTATTGGGCGAAAGACTACCGACGACGCTGCCGAAGTTGATGAATTGCGCGGAAAGGGGCGCGGCGCCCGCTAGAAAAAGACCGAGTACCAGGGCCGAGGAAAGGAAGCGAAAACGAAGCATGGCTCAATTTTTCGGAGGGCCGTTTACGAAGCAAGCTTTTCGAGGTCGCGAAATATCGCAATTTGCTCTACTTCAAACACCTTATGCACGACAAAATACTTTATCGATATATGTTTTCTTGAATTCGATGCCCCGGTCGCGTATAATTTTCCCGGATGCGGAGTAGAGAAACTCGAAATAGGAGCGAGCCCTTGAGGATTCATGTCCCTTCGGAAGGAGCGGGCCCGGAGCACGAGCAGCCCGAGCATGTCGCGTCCGGGATGAGTGCCGGAGCCGTTCCTCCTCCCGCGCGCTGGGGTAACTTGATCCCACCGCGGGCACCCGTCGCGGCGAATCCAGCGCCGGCGGCCGGGCCCATTCAGGCGATGGGCAAGAAAGAGGATGAAAAGAACAAGGAGCGCCTGAAGAAACAGGAGCAGGAAAAGCAACAGCGAATCGCCAAACAAATGGCCGCCAGGCAGGCAGAGCGTCAGGAGCAACAGAACAAGAAAGGGGAGGAAGAGGCGCGTAAGCGCGATGAGCGGGCGGAGCAAGATGAGCGGATTCAGCAAGCCGGTGAAGCGAAGGCGGCGGAAATAAGAG
>CAZGYS010000823.1:0-2678 GCA_964530305.1 uncultured Leptospiraceae bacterium | reverse complement strand
TCAAAGCGGCGCCTGTCGTAAGTCTTGAGAAATTTGAGCGCATGGACGGTCCGTATTCGTAAACTACTTGTCCATGAAAGGGGTAGTGGATGAATTCGTAAATTATGAAAATTCTCTGCCTGGGGAATGGTTTTACAAGCGGTTATCTGGCGCGAAATTTCTCAGGCGAGCATGATGTAGCTTTTCTGACGCGGTCGCCGGACGAGGCACGCGCGGCCGGTCTTCGCTTGTATGAATCAGCCTCGGAGCGGCAAGACTTCGGTTTGCCGGACATGATCCTGGATACGATTCCCGCCCTGTTCCGGAATGACGTTCCCATGACCCCGGCTCACCTGGAAACAACGCGCGAAATCCTGGCAAGTGCCCCGAATACACCCATTGTGCACATTAGTTCAACGTCCGTGTATCCGGAAGGCGGGCGCGCGGCCGAACCCCATGAGCTGCCGAGTTTCAACGAGAATACTCCCGCGGAACCTTCCGGCGCGCGAGGGGAAAAGCGGTTGCGCTGGGAAGAGCATTTACGTTCCTTTTTTCCCGACCTGCGTGTGGTTCGAGCGGGCGGAATCTACGGTCCCGAACGTTCGCTGGCCTTGCGCTTTCGCGCCGGCGATTTCAGCCGCACGGATTCGGGCAATCGGGTTGTTTCGCGTATTCACGTCCATGATCTGGCGCGACTGTGTATCGCCGCGGCAACGAACCCTTCGGCTCCCCGCATGCTTATCGCCGTGGACCGGGAGCCTTCGCCCAATCGCCGTACTTTTTCCTTTCTCGAGGATTTACTGGGCATTCGTATTCCGGGCAACTGGCGTGAAGGCGATTGTCTGGGCCGTTCCATGCGCAGCCGTTTCGCCGAGGATTTGCTGGGAGGCGTGTTTCGGTTTCCTGATTTTCGCGTCGGCTTTCGCCACAGTCTGGAGGTAAGCGCATAGGCCGGCCGCGGTTTTGTTTGAATCACTTATGTTTCCACTCAATGAACTTTCTCCTTTCATAATTCCTCCGGCTATTTCCCTGGTGAGCGGGGTCGTGCTCGCGGGAATCGCCCTGTTTCGTGGGCGCTACACCGGCGAAACGATTCTCCTGGCGCTTGTCATCATCTGGTGGACCTTGCTTGCGCCCGCGTTTATCAGTCATCATCTGGTCCGAGACCAGGACACGATTCTGGACATCGAGCGTTCCCTGCATTTCTTATATGTTTATCTGCCCGCCATCAACATCGTCTTCGTGGATCGGATCAATGGGCGTCGGCAGATTCCCTTCTGGGCGGCTTTGTTCGGATTTAGTTTCGTTCTTTCCCTGACGACTTTTACGGATTTCTATTTCCACGGCCTGCGGCGATTCTCCTGGGGCTACATTGCTCAGGGTGGTCCGGCCTTTCAGGTTTTTGCCCTGTATTCGGGGGCGGGCGTGGCCTACATGATTTTCGTGCTTACGCGCCGCTTGAACGTGGAGCCCAACCCCTTGATTCGCCTCAAGCTGCGCTACATTAACTTTTCCGTACTGGCCATCGCCAGTTTGACGCTCCTGAATATTCCGGCCGTGCTTGGTTTTGATTTTTATCCCATGGGCAATTTCATGTTTCTACCCCTGGGCGTCTTAACTTATGGGATTCTGCGCCATCGCCTGATTGACTTCGAGAGTATTCTGTTCATTACCGTCCCGCGAATTCTGCTTTCGTCCTTGATTCTCTTGCCGAACCTGGTGATTTTTATCGCCATTCGCCCGCATTTCGACGGTTTGCCGGGCGTGTTGCTGTTCTCCGTGCTCATGCTATGGTTCATGGGCAATCATTCGTATTTGCGTACCATTCAGCCCTTGATCGACAAGATTTTCCAGCAGCGTCAGCAAGACCTGAAGCGGGAACGGCGGGATCGCAAGCAACGTAAATACGAAACGTCTCACATTAAGGAACTGGATCTGGACGGCGTCTCCACGCGTCTGAAGAATCTCATGGTGGAGGAAAAACTCTATTGTGACGAGGACCTGGATTTGCGCCGCCTGGCGGAGATGCTGGAACTTACCACCCACCAACTATCCGAGTACTTGAATACGCGCCTGGGAAAAGGCTTTTACGCTTATGTGAATGAATACCGCATCAACGAGGCCAAAAGGCAACTACGCGAGTCGGACCGTTCGGTGCTGAGCATCGCCCTGGCCGTGGGCTTCAATTCGCGTTCGGTTTTTAATCGCGCCTTTCTCAAGCAGGTCGGTAAGACGCCGAACCAGTTTCGCAAGGAAGCGACGCAAGCCGATTCATGATTTTCCGTAACTCTGGACCCAGAGTTACCTTTCCCCATGTGACCCTCCATCCAGAAGGGCGAACCGTTAACGAACACGCGTTAGAATCCCCCATAAAAATACGAATTCCAAAAAACGGGAATTCGCGACAAACAAATACAGATAAGAATTACAAAACAAAGTAAAGAAATGGGAATTTCTAAACATAAAGTTTACATGCGGAGAATAAAGAATGAGAAAACTAATTTTAACCGCGGCGCTGTTGTGCGCCGTGACCGGAGTTCATGCCTCGGGCGGCGGTAGTTCGTCCAAACCACTAAAGGGTTCATATCCCATCGTACTGGCTCACGGCATCCTGGGCTTTGATGATTCGGCGCAGGGTTTCCTGGGCGGCGTCCTGAAATACTGGGGTGGCATGGATGATTATCTACGGTCCGAAGGCG
>CAZGYS010000822.1:0-2683 GCA_964530305.1 uncultured Leptospiraceae bacterium | reverse complement strand
GTATGAAAAACAATTTGCCGCCTGATTTACTGTCTACTCTACCGGGTATAGTCTAACTGGTTTCCCTCCCGACACAGGGTGGGATCCATTTAAATGGGCGGGATCCTGCGGGTTTCCGCAGTAGAAAATGGAAGAGAAGAGTGTAACAATCGGCACATAAAAAAGAAGGCGGCCCCGGAGAGGGAGTCGCCGCGGAAATCAAAAGGGGGAAAAAATGCGAAAAGCAATCCTGATATCAATGATAATGATGCTCTCGACGGGCGCGGTATACGCGAGCGGCGGAGGAGCGAGCCAGAAACCACTGGATGGGATCTATCCCATCGTCCTATCCCACGGCCTGCTGGGCTTCGGACAGGATTCCCAGGGAATAATGGGACTCATCGATTACTGGGGCGGAATGGACGATATGCTGCGTGAAAACGGCGCGGCGGTCTATGCTCCCGCGAAATCGCCCGGGCAATCCAATATGGTTCGCGCGCAGGACTTGAAAACCAAAGTGCAGTACTGGATGGCCGCGAACGGCTATTCGAAAGTTCACTACCTTGGTCACTCGCAAGGGCCGCTCGACGTGCGCTACATGGTGGCGAACCTGGGCATGGCCTCGAAGACGGCGTCCGTCACTTCCCTGAACGGAGTGAACAAGGGAACGGGCCTGGCCGACGGTCTGGCGCCTCTGTTTCCGGACGGCGGCGTATTGAGCGGCCTGGTGGAATTCTTCGTGAACCTGGTCTATGTAGTCGACAACAGCGATACGCAAGCGGTGATCGATTCGCTCAGCACCGACGGCATGACGGCCTTCAATCAGATGACGCCCAACGCGTCCGGCGTGCGATACTACTCCTACGGCTCGGTAATCGACGGACCGAACCTGGTTCAACATCCCATTGGCAGCGTGCTGTGGGCATTCACCGGCGAAAACTCCGCGTCCATTCACGGTTACGCCAATGACGGGTTCGTGCCGCTCACCTCCATGCAATGGGGTGAATGGAAGGGCGGACCGAACGTTCCCTGGTATTCAAACGGCGTGGATCACCTGCAGTGTTCCAATACGCTATGGTCCGGTCAGCTCTGGTTCGACGTTGAGGACTACTTCCTGTCCATGGCGAAGAACATGCGTGCCGGTCAGTAAACGGCCCATCGTGTATTTGCGCGCGAAGTGTTCCCATGGGATGCTTCGCGCGCCGTTCGCTCACAAAACAAACTTCGGATCCAAACGGCAAAATTCAGCATGGCGCCGCGGCCCTTCGCCGTAAAAATGAAATTTCCAACCGGGCCACAATCGCCGCGCGAAACCCGGATCAGTATAATCCGCCCAGTCAGGAACCGCTCTCCACGCGAAGGCTCGCCGCTCATCGTAGTCAATAAACAAACACTGGTCCGTATGCTTGTCGCTCGGTTCCAGGAGTTCAAGGGGTAATTTCACCAGGCGGCCGACGTCTTCAAGCAGTCCATCAGGCCCCGACAGAAGGGGAGATTGCGCGACCGTCAGGCCGGTCAAATAATGATGGTCATCCTCGCCATTGCGGCGCACCGTAAGCCATAGCGAATAACCATCTTCCGTGACCAATCCGCCATAGGCCACGAGTTGTTCATCGCGCGCTCGAATTCAGGCCAATGGCCCTCCATCTCATCTCGGAAATCCAGGACCCCGCGAAACGCCTTGCGAATTCGCCAGCCTTTCCACCGTCGGACGAGCCGAGCTTGAAATTTCCGATAACCCGGCGCCGAATCGATAATGGAATCATAGGCATAGTAGAGTAGCCGTCGTTGCTCAAGATTCATATAGACGACCTCGTCGGCCGGCAGGGCGGAGTCCGGACTCCGAATTTTCCGGAATGCGCGAATTTCATTTCGAGCGTCGACCGGGCCCGAAAGAAGAATTCGTTCAAAGCCCCGGCCCCAGCGATAGAAGGGGTATTTGCCGCGTTCGATGAGTATGTAAAGAGCCTGGTGACCCATATCAAAGTCCTGAACTTCGCTGAAAGGCGCGTAAAATGGAAAACAGCGCGAAGCCCTGCATTCCTGATTGGACGATAAATTCTCCTATCGCCCATGGGCCGCTCTAAAAACCTGCCCGAATCACTTCTTCCGCTCCTAATTTTTCCGACTTCGAACTATCGCCCGCGGTGCTTACGGCCGTCCAGGAGGCCGGTTACGAATCGCCGTCGCCCATCCAGGCGGCCGGTATACCCGTGCTCTTGTCCGGAGGCGATTTAATCGGCCAGGCCCAGACCGGCACCGGTAAGACGGCGGCTTTCGCCCTGCCCCTGCTTTCGCGCCTGGAACCGGACAATCGCCGCCCTCAAATTCTGGTGCTGACTCCCACGCGAGAACTGGCCATCCAGGTGGGCGAAGCCTTCAACGTTTACGCGCGCCACATCGGCGGCTTTCGCGTACTGCCGCTGTACGGCGGCCAGGGCATGCACGGTCAGTTGCGCGGACTCAAGCGAGGAGCCCATGTTATCGTGGGTACGCCCGGTCGGGTTATGGATCACCTGCGGCGAGAAACCCTCAAGCTGGATGCGCTGAGTGCCCTGGTTCTGGACGAAGCCGACGAAATGCTCAACATGGGCTTCCTGGAAGACGTGGAATGGATTCTGGAGAAGACGCCGGCGGAACGACAAACCGCGCTGTTCGCGGCCACCATGCCTCCCGCCGTGCGTCGCACCGCCGAGTAGTACCT
>CAZGYS010000821.1:0-2699 GCA_964530305.1 uncultured Leptospiraceae bacterium | reverse complement strand
GTTCGCATAAAATCTATTGAATACCTGTTCTGTACAATCGTAAGGATATTCCATCAAGTAAGGCAATGCTTGAACCGCATACCAAGCAGGATTTGAAGTGAATTCCAAAGTTGCTTGATGATTTTTGAGCGTTTTGGATTCGCTCATTTTGTTCATCGCCTGAAAGTTGAATGTCTTGGTCGTTTCGCCACGAACAGACATCGGCATCGTTTCCGTCAACGAATGCGGTTGTGAACGGCGTCACGTTAAAGTTGTAGTCGCGGCCAGGCGTCCCAAAGACGGCGTCATCCTGCATACCACCGGGAACGGTCACACTCGCTTCACGGCTTCCTGCGAGGTAATCGTTTCCAGTCCCGCCCGTAATCGTGTCGTCGCCACGATGACCGTTGATGAAGTCGTTGCCATCACCGCCAGATAGCGAATCCCCTTGCTTGTCAGTAGAGACTTCATCACCACTGCCACCGGCCAGTGAATCGTCATGAGGCGATCCGGTCAGTGTAAAGTTCGTGTCGATGATCATGTAGAAGGCGGTGAGATAGCCTTCCATCTTCACGTGATTGAGGATGTCCAGGTTGACGTTACTGAAAACGTCCGAGGGTCGCGCTTCCGTCTGGTGCCGGTGGTTCTGAAACGAAATCTTGGCAATGGCCGAAATCAACGCCGCCGGTACGCCGTGACCGGATACGTCGCACACGAGATAAGCCAGGCGTCCGTCATTGGTAATGAAGTAGTCGTAGAGATCCCCGGAGACTTCCTCCATGGGTTGGAAGTGCACCCAGAACTGAAGGCCTTCCCAGTCCGGAATACCGGCGGGGATGAAACCTTTCTGGATATTCGCGGCCATGCGCCGTTGCTTTTTGTTCTCCGTGAGGCGCTTGTCCAGTTCCTCATTGGCCACGTGCAGGTATTCCACGGCCGTGGAGAGTTCGCGCTTGTCGTGATGCAGTTGCGATGCGCGCGATATCACCTGACGCATGAAGGCGTCCCGGGGGCTGGTGGACCAGTCCAGTTTAGGCGAACGGCGACTCACCTCGGTAATGAGCAGGCTGAGATCGCCCACCTTAACTTCCATGATGCAGGTGCTCTGATTAAAGGCTACCCAGGCTGGCGTGCCGGGCAGGGGCCAGTCCTCGATGGTGGTATTCACCGTGCGCAGACGTACTTCGGTAAAGGCGACTTTAATATAGTTAAGCAGGCCTTCCAGCAGGCCCTGGATGAAAATCACGTCCACGGGGCTGCCGGGGGATTTATCCCGCGCGGAAAATCGAACCATGGTCGTGCGGCCGTCCTTGGCCGCCTCGACTTCCACGAAGAGACCCACGTTGAAAAACGAAACGAAGGAAGGCAGCCAGCCGATGTAATTTCGCACGGTTTTGTGACCGGGCATGGAAGACAGCACGTTGGAAAGCAGACCCGTGATGCATTCCTGTCCGGCCGCGTTGAGTTTGTCCCAGGCGTTGAATTCCCCGGCCAGGCCGCGGATGATCTCGTCTTCGTCCTTCGCGGCCAGCCAGCCGTGATCGTCCAGCTTATGAAAAACGTCCCGGGCCTCCGGCGACAGGCCCTCCACGAACTTTTCCAGGGCCGCGTCACCGTGGGCGGCGGTCATAAGTTCCAAAAACGCGCGCAGGCGAATGGAGTTTATAAGTTTAGCTTCATTATCCATGAATACTCAGTCCAGATACTCGGCGAAACGATGCGGTCGATCCCGCTCATAACGCAGGAAAAGTTCGTCTTGAATGTTCTCGGCCGCCTTCAATTGCCAGCCGCGTTTTTCAAAATCCGGAATGGGAACATCGCCTTCGGCGATGCCGGGCAATTCCTTGCGCCCCACTATGAAGGGCACGATGGTCATGTAGATCACGTCCACGAGATCATCACTCAAGAAGGCGTGATTGAGACGGGGGCCGCCTTCCAGCAGGACATTGGTTCGGTCCAGCTCGGCCAGCCGCTTGAGGACATTGATCGGAGTTACGCTTTCCCGGGGCAAGCTCTCGATGGCGCAGGAATCGGCCAGGCGGCCCAGTTCGTCCTTTAATTCCTCGGCGATGAACAGGATGGGATCGGGACCGTCCGGATTATTGAACATCTTGCGGTCGGGGGACGGCAAAGCGCTCCGGCAGATCATGACCGGCACGGGCAGGGGGCGCCGATCGCCCTCCGAAATCCTGGGAACCACCACCGGATCGTCCTGTTCCACCGAATTGCGGCCTACGATGACGGCCTGGGCTTCCATCCGGTACAAATCCATCCGCAGGCGATCGCTGGCGGAGGTCAGTCCATGCCAGCGACCATCGGGCAGCATGACCCGGCCATCCAGGGTCATGGCCATGTTGATTTTCAGGGTGGTATCGGAATTGTCGGACATATTTCTCGCCCCTACTTAATCAGGGGAGCCGGAGACCTGTCAATCGAAGTTCAATATATTAAAAGTAAGACTTTCATCAGGCGGCTTAGTTCTTGACGCGCCCGCGGGCGGGAGTCCGAATTCAGGCTGATTTCGGAGGGCGGAAATGTCGGAACTCAGACAGCCGGGGGCGCTGAAAGACCTGGAGCAAATCCAGGCCGTAGGGGAATTGACGGACTACTGGTCGGCCGTGCGCGGGGAGGTGATGGGCATCCTGGAAGCCGTGCCGGCAGAGGATTTCACCAGCCGTCCCGCCGATGACTCCTGGAGCGCGTCGGAACTGGGGGAGCAT
>CAZGYS010000820.1:0-2719 GCA_964530305.1 uncultured Leptospiraceae bacterium | reverse complement strand
CCAGGACTAAAAGGCGTGCCAGGGCGCAAAATCGCGCTCGGCGCGCAAGAAATGGTGATTTAATCGTAATTGCGGACGCTGGTGAGCGTGAAGAAGGCAATGGCCGTGAGCGCGATGACCACGACCCCGGAAATTTGAATGGCCGGACCCAGACCGGCCTTTGAGGCGATGAGTCCCGTAATCAGTCCGGTCGTCGCCGTGGTGCCCTGGAAGACCAGGCTGTAGATACTCATGACGCGACCGCGAAACTCATTGGTAATGATGGATTGCAAGGCCGCCGGCAGCAGGCTGGAGGCGATGCCGCCGCACAAGCCGACGATGACCAGCAACGTGGCCGAAATACCGGTGTTGAAAATGAAGGGCACGAAGTAGATAATCGCGCCCACGTAGAGCGCCAGATAGATTACCACCAGCCCCCGGGAACGGCGATTATTAAAGAAGGCCGCCGAGATGCCGCCCAGCAGAAGGCCCAGGCCCAGCGCGCCCATGTAGAGGCCCCGGGGCAGTTCCTCAATCAGTCCCAGCGATACTCGCGCGAAGCGCGGGAAGACGACCTGAATGGGACCCACCACGAACATGATGATGAAAACCATCACGATGAGCTGTAACGCCAGGCGATGGTTGCGAATGTAGTTGAGCCCTTCCTTGAAGTTTTGCCAGGCGTTCATGGTGACCTGGCTCTGGGCCGGGTTCAAGCGAACCAGAAAGAGCAGGGGATTGGCCAGGAAGGTCAGGCCCGCGATAATGTAGAACAGGTTGTGCCAACTGGTGACGTCCTTAATGGCGCCGCTGACGAAGGGCGCGCCGCCGAAGCTGACCAGCAGCATGACGTTGACCATGACCGTCGCCTTGCCCACGTCCTCGTCGGGAAAGAAATCGCCCAGCACGGCGAACCGCGTGGGAATCAGAAACGTCAGCGTGACGCCGATGGCCAGGGACACCACGCACAGCAGGATGATCATGTCCGTGCCCACGACATTGGCCACGCTTCCGTCCGCCAGGGGGCGCGGAAAGGCGAACTGAGCCAGAAGACCGAGCACGGCCGTAATCAAGGCGAATAGAGTCGTGAAGAGCAGCAAGATCCCCTTGCGCGAACGGCGATCGATCACCGTGCCCGCGTAGAAGCTCGTCAAGAGCTGGGGCAGCGCCACGCAGTAAAAGACGACGCCCGTCACGGCCGAGGAGCCCGTGAATCGATTGGTGAAGATGATCAGGGAATACATGAACATCTGCATCCCCAGCAATCCCGTGAACAGGGATAAATACAGCAGCAGGGGCGATTGTCGTGTTTGTGTGTCCGTCATGGAAATTGGCGGGGGGCGATTCCCGCGCGCCGGCGCGGGCGGGATGCCGAAGCGCGTCAGGACGCCTTCGCGGTGTCCTCAATCTCCAATCGCGACATGATCGCCTGCAGTTCCGGGCCGGGCTCAACGCCTTTCTCATTGATGGAGAGTTCCGGACGAATGCTGTGAACGAAGTACATCTTAACCTTGCCCTTGTTCTTGGCTTCGATCTCGCCGCGATACTGGCAAACGAAGTAGTCCTTCACCTGCTCATAGGTTTCCTCGGAGATGTTGACGCGCCCGGGGGAGCCGGATGATTCCATGCGACTGGCGATGTTCACCGTATCTCCCCAGATGTCGTAGGCGAATTTCTTTTTGCCTACCACGCCCGCGATGACGTTGCCGGTATGAATGCCGACGCGAATCTCCCAGTAGATTTTACCTTCGCGCATCTTGCGGACCTTCTCCTCGTTCATGTAGTTCTGAATGGCCAGCGCCGCCAGAACACAGGAGATGGCGTGAGTGCGATTGCTTACGGGCAGACCCCCCGCGCACATGTAGGCGTCCCCGATGGTTTTGATCTTCTCGATGTTGTACTTCTCGATGACTTCGTCGAAGTAGCGGAAGGCCGTGTCCAGCTCATGGACCAGTTCCTCCGGAGTGAGCTGCTCGGCAATCTGGGTAAAACCCTTGAAGTCCGTAAATAAAACCGAGATGGCGTTGAACTGGCGGGGAGTAGTTTTGCCCACTTCCTTGAGCTCCTGGGCGATTTCCTCCGGCAAAATGTTCAGCAACAGATAGTCCGACTTTTCCTTTTCCTTGAGGATGGCTTCTTTCTCCGTATTGAAGATCAAGTTGGATTGAAGACGGGTCGTGCGGCTGTAGTGCAGCAGCGCATAAACCATGAGGCCGCCGGTCAGGATCATATAGAGTAGCTTCAGGGTAATGCCCATGGGCGTCACTGAAACCAGGACAAAGGGTTTGCCGGGGTTTTCCTGAACGAAGTCCGGAGCAATCATCTGGGAATATTCCCCGATTTTTGTGATAATCGGGGTCATGTCGTCCAGGAAGATGAAGCTCAAGAAGCCGAACTGCAGCATGGCCAGCACCACGGCGAACACAATCACGCTCTTACGGCCGCGGATGGAAGCCAGGGCGATTAGAATAAAGTAGAAATACGGGATGGCGCCCGAGTAGATCATGGTCGGGTTCTTGGACGACCAGGCCAGGAATCCCAGGACGAAGGATAGGAGGCTGATCTCCAGAAAAGACGAGGAATACTTTAAAAACTTGTAATAGCGATTGCTGCGTCTCAGTACGATGAAGACCGCAATCGTGTACGTCAGCAGCAGACCAATTCCGAACAATTGCCACAGCAAGTCGGGAACGGGGCGCCCGCCCAGATAACCCAGGGTGGAGAATAAAATCAGCGCTCC
>CAZGYS010000819.1:0-2727 GCA_964530305.1 uncultured Leptospiraceae bacterium | reverse complement strand
TAGACCGTCCGCTCGCCCGCTTCCCGGGGCAGGCGAAACACAAAATTGCGATGGGCCACGTCCCGCACCCGAAAAGGATAGAGGTCACCCGCCCGCTTGCGAATCAAACGCCCGTCGGCGTCGCTGATGTAAAACTCAACCCGATCAATCTGCGGGTAGTTCACCTCCAGCAACCAGTCCCGCTCGGGCGAACCATTGCGCACCTTGAAGCGAATCCAGTAGGCCGCTCCCCCGTAACCGTAGTTCAGGATGGCCCGGGAAGCCCGCTGAAACGGCGGCGCGTCGGATGCAAGCAGGTCATCGATGCGCGCGGCCCGGCCGGGATCCTTTAGATACTCCGAGCCGGGCACGGGATTATGGAATTCCCGGTTCTGGTCCAGGACCACGACATGGGCGGCGTCGTTTCCGGCCGGCACGGACTGGGCACCCACGGCCTCGGGCAGCGCGCCCGTTCCCAGAAGCACGGTCCACACCAGCAGACATAATGACGCCCGCCGGTTTCCCGTTCCCCATCTGAAGTTAAGCATGCCCTTCATACGCGCCCGCGGGGAAGGTATACCATGCTTTCCCCACCCGTCCATTGGAATTTCGGTGCCTCAAGAATTCGAGCAATGCAAGAATCAAACAATAGAGGAAGCTTCGAAGACGGGAGGAGCCTTAGCGGCGAGGATAGCCTCGCAGGCGTCGTCGTAAACGCTGAATGGCGGCCTTCTTCTTCCGAGACTGACGCAGATATTGTACGGCGATTTTATGTCCCGGACGGACCAGTAAAATATTTTCAAGGATTCGTATCGCGCGATCATAATAGCGACGGTCATAGAAATCAATGGCGCGCTTGAGGTTGCCCGGAACGCGCGCCGATTGTCCGGCCCGCACGCGAGCAAGATAAGCGGACGCCTTCTGATTGGAAGGCAACGTCCGCAAGGAACGCTTCAGCATGCGAATCGCCTGAAAAGGTTTCCCGGCCCGCGCCAGGCTTTCGCCCCTGGCGCGTTGATAATCGCTCTGGGCCCGGGACGTTTCCTCCAGGCCGCGGCGCGCCGCTTCCAGGCGCGGATTAATCTTCAACATCTTGCGATAGTCTCGCCGCGCGGAATCGAAACGTTTCTCCCGCAGGTGACCGCGAGCGCTTTGCCCCAGCGCGCGAATCTCCGCGCCGGTTTGCTTCTCGATAATCAATTCCAGATAGGCGGAGGCGGTCTTGTTGCGCGGGTCTTTTTTCAAGATCGAACGAAAGACCGCCCGGGCCGAGTTCAATCGCCCTTCATTAAAAAAACGCACGCCGATGCGCAGCAAGCGTCCTCGTTTCGCGCGCTCCACGATGGAGGCCGGAACGCGATGGCCGGCTTCCCGGGCATACTTCTCATTCAAAAAGAACAAGAGCGAAGACGCCTCGGGCGCAAGCACGCCCTCGGATGCGCAACTACTCTTCTTCTCAAGAATACGGCCCGCCATCTGTCCCGTCAGCACGCCGATCTTTCCGTGGTCCACTCCGATGCCGAACACCGCGCCTTCGCGCACCAGGGAACTAAAAGAAGTCATAAGCAGTATGCCGTTACGTTTGGCAAAGCGCGAAAGCATTAGAAAGCGTTCGCGATTGTACAGGGGATCCGGCACCATGTAAAACGCGTCCGCCCGGCCTTTCAAGGATTTCAGTCGCGCGGAAAAATCCCCGGCTTTAACCTGGACGCGTTGAAACGATAGTCCATGTTCCAGATCTCGGTATTCCCCCTCCCCGGCGATGTAGGCTCCCTGGGGCGTGGAGTAAAACGCGTGGACTCGGCGCGCTTTCGGGGCGATTTCCCGCAGCACACGAAAATACTCCGCGATGGGAATGTTCACGCTCACGCCGCACAGGTTTCGCGGATCCGCTCGCAGCATGCGCGGCGAATTCACCATGGAAAAAACGATGGGAATGCGGGGACGGGCTTCATAGGCGGCGTGGGCCGCCGGGGCGCCCACCACGATGAGCATGGCACTATTCTTTTCCAGCTCACGAAAATAACGCTTCGTATTTTCAGTCTCGGCGCGCACGATGTTCAGATAGTCCACGCGCACCTCGGCGTTCAGGACGGAACGAATACCCGCCGCGCCTTCCTCATAGATACCGGCGTCTTGAGACAGCAGCACTCGAACGCGCGTGGTCTTCGCGGCCTCCAGTTGAACATGGGGCCCCGTGAGAACGAAAAGAGCCGCCAGGCCGAACAAGCAAGCGGAAGCAAGCGGAACATATGACGGGAATCTTCTCATGGGGAGCTTCACATGGCGATCCGGCGAACGGCTTGCGCGCGGGGATTGAAAAAGAGTCTAAGAGCGGAAGCATCCGGGTCAACACATTTCCCCCGAGCGTCGTCCGGGCCCCGCCGATCATAATTTTGATTGAAAATTCAAACCGGCGTGGCATGCTCTCCGTGCGGCGATAATCCGCGTCGTCGCGGCCATGCGTTGTTCCATCGGACATGACGCCGTGTTTTTCACGATTTCATTAATATCATGAAGGGTTTTTCAGCCGCATACCGGTTCCAACGCACGGCAATTTCGCTTTTCCTGACCGCGGCCTTCATCGCTCCCGGGCTCCGGGCTCAATCCTCCGACAAACCCTCGAAACGTCCGCGCCTGAATGTGGTGGACCTGGCCGTGTTTTCTCCGCTGGATTCCGGAGCGGATCCCCGACTGGAACGTGAAATTTTTCAGAGCCTGCGCTCGGCCTTCGCCGGCCGAATTAAG
>CAZGYS010000818.1:0-2730 GCA_964530305.1 uncultured Leptospiraceae bacterium | reverse complement strand
CGACGAAACGGATTCAAGTAACCGCCGAACTCCGCGGCCGCCTCGAGCACGAGTACCTCACGTCCACTACGACTCAGCCGCAGGGCCGCCGACAGTCCCGCCACTCCCGAGCCGATTACGATGACATCATGCTTTTTCATGATTATGAAGCATATCCAGCCTCAAGGACGACCGCCGGAAAGAAAAGGACTTTACCGCGGGTGCCCGACCCCGCAATGATTCGAAGGCCATGGATTCCCTGGACGCGAAAAGCAACCTGCCGCGCTGGTCGCCTCCGCCCGAAAGGGTTCGGACGGATTTCGGCGGCCTGGTGCGCGGGACACCCGATTACCATGCTTTCGCCGCGGACGAGCAGGCGGTCGTTGGAAATCTGGAAAGGGCAACGCGAGAGGGGCGGGTCGTAACCTTTCGCGGAGCGGGCCACAGTTGCGGCGGGCAAACCCTGCCGTCCGAGGGGCTGTTGCTGGAGAGTTTCGTCCAGGAGAGTTCGCCGGGATTTCTTGATTCGAATCTAGTCAGGTTGCCCGGCCGCGGACGTCTCTTCGAAATGGAGCGCGCCTTGAACGCGCGCGGGCTTGCCATGCCGGTGCTGCCGGATTATCTACATTTGTCCCTGGGGGGAGTACTGTCGGTGGGCGGCATCGGGACGGCTTCACCCGGCTTCGGTTTCCTGGCGGATCAAGTGGAGAGCCTGCGCCTCCTGGACGACCGCGGACGCGCCCGAAATTGTTCCCGTGAAGAAAACCCCGAACTGTTTACACAAGCCCTGGGCGGCCTGGGCGGGGCGGGGTATATCGAATCGGCCGTGATGCGTGTGAAACCCCTGGAGCGCGAATCGGAAATCCTGCGGGTTTCCTTGGCCGGCTTGAGCAATTTCGCGGAGTTGACGAAAACAATCGCCGGATGGCCTTCGCCTCCGCGTTCCTTCAACGGCTGGATTACACTGGAAGACATCGTCCTGGAAATCGGGCCGAATGCTTCCGCGCGCGAAGAGCAAATTGAATTCGTTCGTTCCGCCGCGAACGTCGGGCTGGACGGCCTGGAGCGGCCGGATGAGGCTTTCGCCCTGCACGAACGCCGCGCGAAGTGGTTGGAGGGCTATCCGGATCACCTGCGTCTATGGAGCGACTACTTTCTTGACGGCGAAGGCTTCGGCGTTTTTCTGGAGCGGCTGAACGGCATTCGCGCGAATCGCCCTGAGATCGCGCCGGCGGTAATTTACGTGCTCGTGATCAATCGTCCCCATGACGCGCCCTTCTCTCCGAGCCTCCCCCGGGGCGCGGGCCCATGGTTCAGCGTCGGGATGTACTTCATGGCGGCTCGCCATAACCCCGTGCACATCGCCGGCATCGGCGCGCTTTCCCGGGAACTCCGAAACCTGGCCGCGGACCTGGGCGCCGTGGCCTATGGCTATGGTTGGGAGCCTTGAAGTCGCCGGGGCTCGACCAGTGACGCGAACTCGGGTCGCGGACCATTCAAGTAATACATTTCAACCTGGCCGCGGTTCTTGATTTCGATGGAGCCGCGATATTCGCATTCGAAATAGTCCTTCACCAGATCGTGGGTGGCTTTGGAAATATTGATGCGACCCGGTTCGCAGGCCCCTTCCAATCGCGCCGCGACATTCACGGTGTCTCCCCACAGATCAAATGAGAAGCGATTGCGTCCCACGATGCCGCCCATCACCGAACCGCTGTGAACGCCGATGCGAATCTTCCACTGGATCTCGCCTCGGCCGGCGGCGATAAAGTCGCGAAAACGCAACGCCGAGAGACAAGTATGCAAGGCATGGTCGCGGTCTTCCCGGGGCACGCCTCCGGCGCACATGTAGGCGTCTCCGATGGTCTTTATCTTTTCGACTCCGGCGTCTTCGCAGATGTCGTCGAATTCCAGAAAGACCCGATCCAGTTCCGCGACAAGAATAGCGGGATCCGTGCGTTCGGATATGCGCGTGAAATCCTTGAAGTCGGTGAACATCACCGTGGTGTTTTCATACAGGCGAGCCGGGCTGTTGCCGGAGCCGACGATACCCGAGATGATGTCCCGGGGCAGGACCATGCGCAAGAGCTTCGCGAATTTGGCTTTTTCGTTTCTGGCCCGGGTGATGGCCAGGAACTCATTGCGACGCGCCCGTTCCAGGATTTCGGAGCCGACGCAAATGCCCAGCATCAACGCGGCCGGGTTCGCCAGTTCCGTAATCATGATAAAGCCGTCGCCGCGTACCGGGAGAATCGCAAGGCCCAGAACCAGTGCCGCCATGGGCAAGAACAGCATGGGTACGTAAACTCGCGCTCCGCCCGCGGAGGCGATAAACGCGCCGAAGCAGACCACCAGCAAACCCTGAATACCCGGGGAAAACCGCTCGGGCCTCCACAGCGCGTACTGCAGAAGGATGGTGCAGATCATAATGACGAGTGAAGTTAGTACGGCGATATACAGCGCCCGGATACCGCGCTGATCCTTGCGAAACCAGGTGAAGGAAAGGATCAAGAAGGCCGACATGAGGACCATGACCGGGATTCGCGGCCAGGTATTCCAGGCGGAATTGCCCGCGATGTAGTCGAGGTACAGGTAGCCCACGAGCGCCGCGAGAACGGTCGCGAAGAAATAGCGTCCGAAGCGCAGCAGGAAGCCGGCGCGGCTTTGTCTGTAGCGTTCTTCCGAGTCTTCGCGCGAGGGCGCCAGGTTGAGCCGCTTCTTGAGGGTTTTTCGTTCGGCCATTGAGGGTCC
>CAZGYS010000817.1:0-2731 GCA_964530305.1 uncultured Leptospiraceae bacterium | reverse complement strand
GTCTCGAACGACGTGAGTCCTTCACGCCCTATCCGGACGCCGCGGCCATCTGGCTGAATCGTCGTGTTACCGCGGTCCGGCCTCGGGCTTTTCTCTCTGGTCGTGAATTTTCGCACTTCCATCCGGACGGCAGCCTTCATTTGCCGCTTTCGCCGGCTCGTGCTCGCGAAGCCGTGAAGGCGGGCTGGGCGGTACTCCATCCCTTTGCGCGCATGCGCACGGGCTGGGATGGACTGGTGCTGATCTTTACGCCGCGCACGAAGGCGGAAATGGAAGTCGTCTTTCAACTCATCGTGGAATCCTACAACTACATGACGGGACGTAGTATTAAACCGGCGGACTACAAGGGGCGTTGAACATGGAAGTCGGACCGACGTAAAGCAACAGTACCAAATGCCCTTGACGTCCGGCGGACCCGGGTCGCATATATGTTGATGCGGCGGCGGGGGTCGCCGTATTTTAGAGCATGGCTACTTCAGATGAACCGGAAAACGTTTCCGACGATTTACGCGCCGTCCAGGAAGTCGTTTTCGCCATTCAAAATCATGGCGGCGGAACCTTGCCGAAGGAGGTGACCGCGAAGCTGCCTCGCATGCATCGCAGTCTGGCGTGGGATTTCAAGGATTGGCGCAAGGCGACCTGGTTTTCCTTTCACATTCATAGCGGCAAATCCGAGGACCCGCCACCGGATCCTACACCGGGCGCCTATGCCCATCGGCTGGAACAGCCCGATGAGAATTTCTGGTATCTGGAAATGGACACCACCTACGGTGAATTTCGATTGTACTATATCGTCCGTGACCTGAGTGGAACGTGCTGGGCCTTGTATGCCAATGAAGCGGAACCGATAATTTGTCTGGGGCAGCCCCGGGAAATATCCGCCTATGATCTGGATGTGATCTACACGGATGAAAAGAAAGCCTATGAGAGGAGAACTGCCTGGATTCTCCGAAAGCTCATGGGTTATGCCTACGCGCGAAAGTTTAGAATTGGAAAATAGAACGTCAAAATGCCGGCTGGTTCTGGTCGTGTGTCTATTCGCGGCGATGGTACTGGGAACGCGTTGCCGGGGCGATGTATTCAATGCCGGCAATCCGGGGAGCACTGAATATTACGAGACCCACATCCTCCAGTGCCTTGCAAACTTGAACGCTTGTTTTCCGCCGCCCATTCAGGGACTGATCGGATACTGGCCCCTGGATGGGACGGCCGCGGACGCTTCCGCTAATGGAAACAATGGAACGATTATGGGGACGCTGAACGCCGGCCCGGATCGCGCGGGAACCGCGAACGGCGCATTACAGTTCGATCAAAACAGCGCCAACCATATTAACATTCCCCACGTAAACGCGTTCGCGAGCGCGTCTTTCTCCATGGCCATGTGGTTTTACTGGGATAAACTTCCCGACGGCGACGGGACCCTTGCGCACTTCCTGGCAAGCAAGGGCAATGGCAGGATGGAAGTTCACCTGGGCGACTTCGGGGGCAACGTCGTCGTGCAAGGCATACGCTTCATACCGGCTTGCGAAGGCGTCCCCTGTCTTACGAATTCCGCCGGTTTCGCCGATTACGCGGGTCCTTTAAGCGCGGGCTGGAATCATCTGGTGGTCACTTTCGACGGCGGGAGTCGCGCGCGTATTTACGTGAACTCAAACCTGGTCGTGGAGAAAGCCGACATCCTGACGGACACCGACCTCACGGCGAACACGATGGACTTTCTGCTGGGAGCGCGAAACCCGGCAACCCTTCCGCTTCTGGGGCGACTGGACGAAGTCTATTTCTATAATCGTGAGTTATCCAGCGCCGAAATGGCCCGGATTGCCTGGTAGAACTAATCGCGCAGCAGCGCCTGACCTATGCCCGCGAAATCATCCACCACTTCCAGGTCTCCCGTCAACTGCCAGGTTTGCATGACACCTTCGTAGGCGGCGAACAGACGACGCGCCGTAAGTTTCGCGTTGTGCCGGTTGGAAAGGCGGCCGTCTTTTCGGCATTCCTCAAGATACTTCTGGAGAACATCCACGGTACGCGTCGCCGTGGCGCGAATGTCGTGCAACAGATCGCCGTGGTCGGCGGGAGTCTGGGAGCGCAGATTGGCGATGGCGCAACCATTCAGACCTACGTCACGGGCTTCGCGCTTGAGGATACGCGCCCAGGCCGTAATGAATTTAGCGGGATCCGGATAGCGTTTCATCAAGTGCGCCAGCAATTCAAATTGAGTCTCACCGTAACTCTTGAGGTAGGCCCGGCCCAGAACTTCCTTGGTGGGGTAGTGGAGGTACAGACTGGCGCGCGCCGCTCCGGCTTCCTCGATAATTTGATTGATACCGGTTTCGCTATACCCCTGGAAACGGAACAAGCGCGTGGCTACCGCCAGTATGCGGTCTTTCACCGACACGGGGGCTGTCTTTTGCCTGGCCACGCGGAAAAGTTCCTTCAATGAGCGTCTCGGTCAATCCTATCCCGTCGGAAGGGCGTTTTTTTATTGACAACAGACAGACTAGTCTGTCTGTCTTGGGAAAGCAAGGACAAAAAGGAGCGGATATGAATATTTCTGAATGGCAAAAGGGCGGAGACTATGTGACCATCGGTAAAGACCGACTGTTCGTGGTGGATCGGGGCAAGGGTAAGGAGACCATCGTAATCCTGCATGGTTATCCCACTTCTTCCTTTGATTTCAAGGACGTGTTGCCCGAGCTTACGAAGAAGTATCGGGTCGTGGTTCACGATC
>CAZGYS010000816.1:0-2733 GCA_964530305.1 uncultured Leptospiraceae bacterium | reverse complement strand
GAGTCGGCATTCCGGTAACGGAAGCGTAACGAGCCTGCTTCGCAACTTCCGTCCGAGCACCATCGCCACCAAATTGAACCACGAGCGTGGTCTCTTTAAGAAGGGCGATTTCGAAAAGACCATGGCGCGCATCGCGGGTGAAGTTTGGAAGAATCGCGGTCGCAGCCTTGTAATCGCCGGTTCTCCGCTTAACGCCACCGGTCAGGGCGCGGAACTGCAAGTTGCCGTGAACCTGCTCAACGCCATTCTTGAGAACGACGGACGGACCGTAGACTACGGCGCGCCGCTCCTGCTCTCACCCGGTTCCTCCGACAGTGAAGTTCAAAAACTTCTGAAGGACGTCAAATCCGGAAAGATCAAGACCGTCATCCTCGGCGGGGGCGCCAATCCGGTGTATCATTTGCCGGCATCCCTCAAGGCCGAGGAGTCCCTCGCGGGCGCGGCCTACATGCTTTCGCTCAATGATCGGGTTGATGAAACCGGTCAATCGGCCAAAGCTATTTTGCCGGCCAGCCATTATCTGGAATCCTGGGGCGATTCCCAGGCCGTTGAAGGCGTTTATTCGGTTCAACAACCGGCCATTCGTCCGCTCTACAATACGAAGTGTCTGGAAGATCGCCTGATTCAGCTTTCAGGTGGTCGCCTGGGTGGAGTATCGACCTTCCATGATTTCGTTAAGGCACGCTGGAATTCCCTGAAACCGTCCGGTAGCACGTTTACCAAATTCTGGACCTCCGCGCTGCAGGCCGGCTTTTACACTCCCAACAAGGCGAAGTTAAGCGCAAACCGCGGCGCCCGAAGCTTCAATACGGGTTCGTTGAGCCGCGTTTCGCCCACGCTTCCCTCAAGTGCTTCCGGACTTTCCGCGACGTCCTTGAAGCTCGGTTTGCATTACACGGTTCAGGTACTGGACGGTAGCGGTGCAAACAACGCCTATCGTCAGGAAACGCCCGAACCCGTTACGAAGATAGTATACGAGAATTACATTTCCATCTTGCCGGATACGGCCCGTGCTCTGAAGCTCAAGCAGGGTTCCCTGGCGAAGGTTGCGGTTGGTTCGCGTTCCATCGTATTACCGGTGCACCTGCAACCCGGTCTGCACCCCGGCGCGGCTTTCATCGCGCTTGGTTTCGGCCGGAAGTCGGGCGGACGCCTGTGCGACGACCTCGGTAAGAATGCCCTGGACCTGATCGGCGGCATAAAGCGTGGGGATGACTCCATCGCCCTTTCCGGTGCAACCGTAAAGCTGACCTATACCGGCGATAAAATGGTTCTGCCCAACACGCAGAAAGTCTATCGTGATAATTACAACGAAGAAGATAAGATCGTAATGCTCAAGGCCCTGGACGTAGACGCTCCGTTGAACGGTTCCAGTCAACGCGTGGGTCTCAAGAAGTATGAGCGTCCCATCGTTCTGGAAGCATCGCTCAAGGACTACAATAAGCCTGAATTCAATAAGGACCCCTACTCCGGGTATTCTTCCAACAAGGTTGAAGTGCCCAAGGGCGATCCCAAGATCATGCAGCCATGGGAATACAAGAACCTGCGCTGGCACATGGTCATCGACCTGAACTCCTGCACGGGTTGCGGAGCTTGCGTCACCTCTTGTAATATTGAGAACAACATTCCCATGGTCGGTCCGGAAGAAGTGACCAAGGGCCGGGAGATGCACTGGTTGCGCATCGATCGCTACTACAAGGGAGACGAGAACAATCCCACGGTTACGCATCAGCCCATGATGTGTCAGCATTGCGAAAATGCTCCGTGCGAGAACGTCTGCCCGGTAGCGGCCACAACCCACAACAATGAAGGTCTCAACGTGATGACCTACAACCGTTGCATCGGAACCCGCTATTGTTCAAACAACTGTCCCTACAAGGTTCGCCGTTTTAACTGGTTCGAGAACTGGCACTATGCGGAAGGCCTGGAGCAGGTGCTTGATATTCGCAATACTCTGCTGCACACCGGCGCGGCTTTCCGTCCTCGTTATCGTTCGCCCATGCAACTGGGACTGAACCCGGACGTAACCGTGCGCACGCGCGGTGTGATGGAGAAATGCACCTTCTGTATTCAACGCATCGCGTCGGCCCGTCAGGACATGAAAGTGCGCGGTGAAAAACGACTGCCGACCGGCAACCTGGATACCGCGTGTAAGGAAGTGTGCCCTGTTGATGCCATTCATTTTGGCGATGTAAATGATACCAAGAGTGACGTGAATCGCCTGGCGCGAAACGAGAAGACTCGTGATAAGCGCGCTTACGAAGTACTCGATTTTCTCGGAGTTAAGCCTTCCGTCACCTATATGGCTAAAATTCGCAATGCCGATGCGCCGGCGAAAGACAAAGGAAAGAGCTGAATCGCCGGATAAGAACGGCGCGGGACTTTTACAGGAATAAGGAATATGTCGGAACAACTAGCGACGAAAGACCTTGAATATATTAATCCGACCATGGTTACCGGCGGGAAGAGCTATGGGGATGTAAACGACGATGTCGTACGCCCCATAGAAACGGTGCCCAATAAGGTCTGGATGCTGGGTTTGGGTATTGCCCTCAGTCTTCTAGGTTTGCTCGGTATTGAAATCGGCCTGGTTATCCTGGCCGGTATGGGCTTGCTGGGAGTGAACGTTCCCGTTGGTTGGGGCACGTTCATTATCAACTTCGTTTTCTGGATCGGGATCGGTCACGCGGGGACACTTATTTCCGCCGTTCTATATTTATTTCGTCAGCAATG
>CAZGYS010000815.1:0-2734 GCA_964530305.1 uncultured Leptospiraceae bacterium | reverse complement strand
CTGCTGGGCAAGGCCCTGTTCTGGGACGAGCAGCTTTCGCGCTCGGGCACCATGGCCTGCGGCACCATGGCCTGCGGCACCGCTCCCGAACCGGCGGCGGATCCGCGTTCGCAATCCGGGCCGACGCGCTCGCCCGCCGCTCCCGCGGACGTTTCGCCGCCGCGAAAGAAAAAACGCAGCTTCGCGGATCTGGAGCTTTCCCTGGGCGGCAATATCCTGGGCAAGATCGGACTGGTGGCCCTCATTCTAGCCGCCGCCTGGTTCATCAAGCTGGCCATCGACGAACGCTGGATCAATGAATCCGGTCGGATCTACCTGGGGCTGGTGATCGGTTTCTCCATCTGCGGCACCGGACTTTACCTGGCCTTGCGACGCATGCGCATTTTGCCCGGTGCCGTCTTCGGCGCGGGCATGGCCATTGTCTACATCGCCTGGTTCGGCGGCTTCTATTTCTATAGCCTGCTGGGGCGAAGCGAAACCTTCATCGGGCTGGCCCTCTTGAGCGCGGGACTGGCCTACATCAGCATGCGCGCCGACAACCAGGTCATATACACCTTCAGTCTGGTCGGAGCGTTCCTGGCTCCCATTCTAATGTCCAGCGGCGAAAACTCGTATCGCTTTCTTTTTATATATCTGACGGTCTTTAATGTAATCTTCTTTTTGATCAGTCGCGTGCGCCCCTGGCGGACGGCGCCTTTTCTCGTGCTGTTCGCGAACATCCTGGTTTATTCCGGCTGGGCGGCGGGCAAGGCCGAGGAAAGCAGCTTTACGATTCCCTTCCTGTTTCTGCTGACGCTCTACGTCATTTTGCTTCTGCGCGGCGTGATGATCGGCTCCGGAACCGGGGCTTCGACCGTCGCGGAAGCGGAGACAGCAGGCGGGACGCGCTGGGATGATTTCGTCCTGATTATCTTGACGACGATTCTCTTTTACGCGTCGGGCCTGCATCTGTTCTCCGTATTCTATCCGAAGTTTTCGCCTCATTTCGCGCTGGCCTCCGCGGGCGTTCTGCTGGGAGCCTATCACCTGCTGAGTCGCCGCGCGGCACCGGTCGCCGTAGGCAGCCGCGGCGTGCTCGGGCTGAAGGCCGTCCTGCTTGGAATGTTCATACTGCTGATCTTCGCGGCTCTGACGGACTTTTCGGAGGGTCGCCTGCGGGCGATGATCTGGGTTGTCTTCGCCGGGGTGCTTTCCGTCATGGGCGCGTGGTCCCGCTTCGGCGGTTTTATCATCGCCTCCCTGCCCTTCTGGGTGCTGGCGCTGTTTCGCCTCTTCCTTTTCAACGCCTTCGACCAGGACGGCCTGGATACGCCGATCTTGAACGCGCGTTTCGCGCTCTTCATTACGGCCACGGCGTTTCTGGCCGCCACGTATCTGATCCAGCGAAGCGAACCCCTGCATCGCTTCGTGCGGGGTTTCGCCTACGTGGCCATGGCCGTGATCATCATCGGCACCTTGATGGAGAACGCGGATTTTACGGCGCCCCGTTATCGCAACCTGGGCTATTCCTACATTCTTTCAGGCTATGCAATCGCCTTTCTCGTGCCGGGATTTCTGAAGTCCCTGCGGGCCATGCGCATCAGCGGCATGGTTCTACTATTAATGGTAATCCTCAAGCTTTACCTCTATGATATCTGGAGCATGAGTCGACTGGTCAAGATCCTGGCTTTCGCGTCGCTGGGTCTGGGACTGGTGGGAATCAGCATCGTTTATCAGAAGTATCGCGATAAAATCTTTCCACGGGACGATGAATCATGAATCAATTATCCAAAGGAACTTTCTCCATGAAGTACTGTATATCTTGTTTCGCCTTCGTCGCGGCGGCCGTTTTATTCGCCGCGCCCGCGGGCGCCGAAGGCTTTCGCCCCGAGGGATTTCACTTTTACAAGAAAGTATCCGGTCCCGCGAACTCAAACACGCTCTACGGACGTCTGGCTCTGGACCAGGACGTAATCGCCAATTCCGGAGCACACGACCTGGTCATGTCCCGTAACGGCGTCGAAATCCCGTCCTTTACGCGCGCCGTCCCGCCGGAGCCGGGCCGTTCGGGCACGCGTAAACCTCAGATTATCTACAGTCGCATAAGTAGAAGTCGGCGGATTATCTTGATCAAGCTACCGGACATTCCGGCGGGTACGCGCTACGATTCCATCAAGTTGCGCGGGTCCCGGCGCTACGAGGCCAGTGTGTATCTCAGCGGCGGCAAGACGCCGGGCGGTTTGCAAAGCCTGGGCTCCCGTAGTATTTATCGCTACGCGGGTTACCGGGTGGAAAACATTCGCTTTTCGGGTGGAGACAATCGCTTCTTCAAACTGGAAATTTCGGGCCCCATCCGAAGTACGACTTTCAAGGTTGTTTCCGCGCGCTTTTCAGCCGTTGATCGAGTTTCCGAATTTAAGACGAAGGCCGCCCTGGAGGACCTGCGCCAATCCAGTAACCGCGACAACAACGCTTCCCTCTACTACTACGACAATGAGAAACGCAATAAGATCCATCGCCTGGCCGTGACCTTCAAGGAGAAGCGCTACAGTCGCCGGGTTCGAATTTACGAGAAAGCCGGGCCCAATAAGAGTTATCAGCAGGTAGCCTTCTTGCGAATTTCCCGAGAAGGGTCGGGGGACGCAAAGCAAGTCATGGAACTACCCTATCCGGTCTCGAGCACCTTGAAAATCGAGGTCTTGAATGGAGACGACCAGGCCCTGACGCCGACGGCTTTCGAAGCCTGGAGTCCGCG
>CAZGYS010000814.1:0-2749 GCA_964530305.1 uncultured Leptospiraceae bacterium | reverse complement strand
CTCATGACGCGGGCGGCATATCGAAGTATGATTTCGAGCTGGCCGCGGCCATGAATGCACGGGCGAGCTGAAAAAAATCGGCCCGCTCCCCGGTGTCCCCTGGTCTTAAGCGTGAGGAGTATTTCATGAGTTCCGTTTCCGGATACGTGCGATTCATTATCGGCGTCGGGATGTTTACCTTCGCCGGTTCACTGGGGGCCGTCCCTCCGGTCAATAAGGCCGCTCCCGGCGGGTTGGCCGTAAAAGGTTATGACCCCGTCGCCTATTTTACTTTGAGAAAGCCGACGCGGGGTAAGCGCCGGATTACACTCAAGTGGAAGGGAGCCCTATGGCGATTCTCCAGTGCCCGTAATCGCGCGCTCTTTCGAAAGTCGCCTTATAAATATGCTCCGCGCTACGGCGGCTATTGTGCCTGGGCCGTCTCCCAGGGCTACACGGCGCCCATCGATCCCCGGGCCTGGAGCATCGTCAAGGGCCGCCTGTATTTGAATTACAATCGCGCCGTTCGCAAGCAGTGGGAGGCGAACAAGAGGAATCTGATCCGAAAGGCGAACGTCAACTGGCCGAAGCTGTTGAAGAAATGAACTGAATAAACTACGGGGTGCCCGGGGACACCGGGGTAGGGCGTTCGTGGACCGGCGATCGAATTCGAAAGGCCGCGTGCATGCGCACCATCGCCCTGAATCTCCCCGTGTTCTCCGTGAGTCCCTCGGCCAAGTCTTAACGCAGCGCCGCCTGGCCCCTGCGCGACATGTCGATGGAGTTACCGAGCACGCGCGCCGCTTCCTGTGGCGCGTGAAACCCGCCCGAGTTTTCGGCTTCGATGAAACCTACCAGGAACTGGGCCTTACGCTGAAACGCGCGGGCCTTGTCCAGCTTGTCTTTCGCCACCCCGGCCTTCCGGGCTTTGTTGATGTCGTCGATGAGGGCCATCAAGGCATCCAGGGCGACATCGCGTAGTTGCGCGTGCGTGTCCTGAATATTGTAGATGCGTCCCACCAGTTCCTTCGCCGACAGGTTATGGCAGGTCCCGCAGGCGGCCCGCGTGTCCAGTACGGGACTGCGCACATGGTGGTCACTCACCTTGAGCGCGCCCACGCGTTTGTACGGCATGTGGCAATCCGCGCAACCGACTCCGGAACGCGCGTGGATGCCCTGGCTCCAGAGTTCGAACTCGGGATGCTGGGCCTTCAAGGATTTCGCGCCGGTGGTTTTGTGGGTCCAATCCTTGAAGTTGATTTTTTCGTAATAGGCCAGCACCTGATCCGCTTTCAGGCCGTTCGCCCAGGGGAAGGTGAGTCGCTTTTCTTTTTTGCCCTTGAAGTAGTACTCCACGTGACACTGGCCGCAGACGTAGGAACGCATTTCCCGGCGCGTCGCGTCGCGATTGACGTCGAAGTTTTTCACGCCCTTTTGCGAAGCCATGTAGGTGCGCATGCCCTCGATGAAGGCCGGTCGCGTGACGCGTAGTTTCATGTCCTTCGGATTGTGACAATCGATGCAGGCCACCGGATGCTTGACGTGTTTGACGGCCTCCTGGTAGGTCATGCGATTCAGTTTATCGAAACCCTTGAATAAATCGCCGTTACCGGCTTTTTTGTAGGGGCCGTAGACCGACGCGTGGCAGTTCAGGCAGGTGCCGGCTTGCTGGACGACGTGGCGCCCTGTATATTTTTGATCCACCAGCATGTAGGCGTGGCCGCGTTCTTCGCGAAAGTCCTTCGAGAACGCGTAACCCAGCCACATCTTTATAAGCCTGGGGTCCTCTACGAGTTTTGAGCGCGAAAGCGTCGTGCGCGGATCCGCGCCGGTGGGGACGCGGGGAATCGCCTCACTGCCGCCGTAACGCGTGCGCTGGGAGTCCACCGTCTTCATGTAGGATTCGTATTGCAGCGGATAGTTTTTTCCCCAGACGGCCGGATCCGTGATGTCGTCGGTCAATTCCACTACTTGAAAGAATGGTTGCGCCGTGCGATGAGTCGTTATGTCCACGAGCAGTCCCGCGCCCAGCGCGCCCAGGGCGATGCCCGTGATGCCGGTGATAAGCATGAATCGCCGGGGATTTTCGCCGTACTGCTTTTTGAGAAATGTCGTGAAACGCTTCATTGTTTGTCCTCTTTTCGCGGCGCGATGTTCTATGGATGTCCCACCTGGGAGTGGCACTTGACGCAGCCTTCGACCGCGGCGGGATTATGAAAATTGTCCTGGTGACACTTCGCGCAGGCTTGTTCGGTTATGGCGCGATTCCAACCCTTGATGCGAACGGGCTCCTCGAAGCGCCCGGTGGTCATGGCCAGGGAATGATTGAAGCCGTTGATCGCCTTGGAACCGTAGCCGGCCAGGAATCCGGACGGCGTATGACAGTCATTGCAAGTCGCCGCCTTGCGATGACTCGACTTAACCCAGCCGTCGTACTGCGCTTGCATGACGTGGCAGTTGGCGCAAGCCGCGCTGTCGTTCATCAGGTAGGAGTAGCCCCGGGCGTAGGTGAACGTGTAGATCCCGAGGCCCGAGAGCACGCTTACGACGAAAACAAGCGCGACCGCCGCCGGGGCGGTGTTCGGTCCCTGTGAATCGCGCGGATGCATGCCTTTCGCATATATAGCATGCGGTGTCCACTATGGGCTATGATCCGGATCATGGAGAGGGGAAAATGGGCCACGGGGCGCACTGGGATCGCCGTGGTGGGTGCGCATGGGGTGCTTCGCATCGCTATAATTCTCCCCGTGCTCCCGGTGACCCCCGTGGC
>CAZGYS010000813.1:0-2751 GCA_964530305.1 uncultured Leptospiraceae bacterium | reverse complement strand
GTTTCGACGAAGCGGGCGCCGGCAAGCGCGGCGGCATAGGCGATGATGTAAATCTCAAACGAGACGAGGACGTCCTGGACACCTGGTTTTCATCCGGGCTGTGGACCTTCGCCACGCTGGGCTGGCCCGAGGAGACACCCGAGCTTAAGAAGTTCGCGCCCTCGAACGTACTGGTTACCGGTTTCGACATTATCTTCTTCTGGGTCGCGCGCATGATCATGATGACCCTGAAGTTCATGGGAGACGTGCCTTTCCACACCGTTTTCGTGCACGGTCTCATTCGCGACGCCGAGGGCGAAAAGATGTCCAAGTCCAAGGGCAATGTCCTGGATCCCATCGACATCATCGACGGCATTGAGCTCGAGGACCTGGTCAAAAGGCGTACCGCGTCCTTGATGCAGGAAAGCACGAAGGCAAAAGTCGAAAAGCGTACGCGCAAGGAATTCCCTAAAGGTATTACCGGCCAGGGAACCGACGCCCTGCGCTTTACGCTGTGCTCCCTTGCCGGCACCGGCCAGGACATCAAGCTCAGCATGGAACGCATCGAGGGCTACAGTCGTTTCTGTAACAAGCTCTGGAACGCGGCGCGTTATGTAATTATGAATACGGCCGAGCACGACTGCGGCCAGAACGGCGGCGAAATGGTCCTCAGCCAGGCCGATAAATGGATTCACTCCATGCTGCAAAGCACCATCGAGAAGGTGCACGCGGCCACGGCCGAGTATCGCTTCGATCGCGTAGCGCAGGCCATTTACGAGTTTCTCTGGAACGAATATTGCGATTGGTATCTGGAACTTTCCAAGCCCCTGCTGTGGAATAAAGAAGCCGACGAAGCGCAATTGCGCGGCACCCGCCACACCCTGGTCAATGTTCTTGATGAAATCCTGCGTCTGGCTCATCCCATCATGCCTTACATCACGGAGGAAATCTGGCAGCAGGTGAAAACCTCCGTGGGTAAGGACGATCGCGAAACCATCATGCGCGAAGCCTATCCGACCCATCGCCCCGAACTGGTGGACGAGAAAGCCGAAAAGGAAGTGGGCTGGATCAAGGACGTGGTCACGGGCGTGCGCAACATCCGCGGCGAAACCGGTATCGGCCCCGCGAAAGCCCTGCCCGTCTTCCTGCGCAACGGCGGCGAAGACGACAAGCGCCTCCTGAACGAGAACCGTGCCTTCATGATCAAGCTGGCCAATCTGGCCGACATCACCTGGCTGGACAATGGCGAGGAGTTTCCCGCCAGCGTGCAGCTCGTGGGTGAACTGGAAGTTCTCGTACCCTTAAGCGACCTCATCGACAAGGACAAGGAACTCACGCGCCTGAACAAGGAAATCGAGAAGCTTAACAAAACCATCACGGCGCTCGAAGGCAAACTGGGTAACGCGAAATTCGTGGAGAACGCCCCGGCGGACATCGTCCAGGTGGAGCGCGATAAACTGGCCGAACAGCAGGCTTCCCGGGAAAAGCTCGAGGAGACCCTGGAAAAGATCTCCGCCATGTGATTTTTTCGATACGCCCGGTCCGCGGCAACGTATGGAAAGTATGAAGAGATTACTACGATTTGCAATTCTGATAATTCTCCCGATGGCGGCCATGCCGAGCTGCGGACTCCTCGGTTTGGAGACCGAGGATGATTCGGACTTGCTTCCTATCGCCGCCCTGGCGGCCGCGGGCAACACAACGAACTGCACGGAAACTACCGCGAGTTCCACTAGCTCCGCCGTTAACTTCACCGTGTCTACGAGTGAAGTCAGCGGCTCGTTCAATATTGGTTATGTCCGCTTAACGGTTACCGCCGGGCAGACGCTTCGCGTTGCGTCCGGCGGCACTTTACTCCTCAACGGCGGCGAGACCTTCCAATTCTATAATGAAATGGTGACTTGCTCGAATGTCTCCAATGCGGGTAGCGCCAATGAAATTCCCACGGACACGATTTCAGCGGAAACTTCCAACAACTTTGAGCGCACGTACACATTCGCGACGGCCGGCACGTATTTCTTGTCCATAATTCTTCGAACCGGCCTGCAAACCACCGACGTTCAGGTCGTCCTTCAATAAGGTCTCCACGTGCCCGCCGGCGGCTCTTCGCGCAGACTCCTCCAGGCCGCCGTCATCGGCGATTCCGAAACGACGCCCGACGTGCTGGAGCTGGCGGAACAAGTCGGCGCCCTGCTGGCCGAGCTGGGTATCGCGTGCATTACCGGCGGGCGCGGCGGCGTCATGGAAGCGGCGGCACGGGGTGCGTTTCAAAACGACGGGTTGACCATCGCCGTATTGCCGGGAACGGAAATGGACGGCGCCAATGAATGGAATCGTATCGTAATCCCGACGGGTCTGGGTCACGCGCGCAACGCCGTCATGGGCATCGCGGGCGATTTCGCCGTCGTCATCGGCGGCGGCGCGGGCACGTTGAGCGAAGTTTGTTTTGCCTGGATTCACGGCCGTCCTATTTTCGCGCCGGCCGACACGGGCGGCTGGGCCGAAAGAATGGCGCGCGAAGGCATCCAACCGGACTCCCGCGCGTCCTCCGAGATCATTGCGTGCGCCAACCCGGGCGAACTGCGCGAAAAGCTAATCGCCTTCATCAAAAACACCGACACAAAAAAAGAAGCATAATTGAAGGACAAAAGGTATAAATAGAGGGTAAGTTGAGGACATGGGGCCTTTTTGATCAAAACAAGGGCATCTATAGTACGTAACAGAGGGTAAAATGTAATTTTTATTGTTTGTACGTTTTCAATCCGCCTTCCT
>CAZGYS010000812.1:0-2767 GCA_964530305.1 uncultured Leptospiraceae bacterium | reverse complement strand
GGAAAGCGCGCTCCCATCGGCGAAGGCCAGCCCCGCCGGATTGTAAATGGCTCCCGAGGGATCATCCGATACGGCCGTGAAGGCGCCGCCCAGGCCGGACGCTCGCTCCCCGAAAAAGCCGTTTATGTTGTGATAATCGTCCGCCCGGAGCATTCCCGGCGCCGCGAATAGTGCAAAAAATATTAGACACGGGAAAGCCCGGGATCCATACTTTAGAAGTCGAGTACGCCAGGTCGCCATAAATCAGAGTCCAAACGGCGGCCCGTGAAAAAGCAATGCAAAATATGTTTCGCCGAAGCACATTTTTCAAGAAACGCGGGAGCCCTTCTCACCGCGGAGACTTGCGCGGCGGGGGCTTGCCACACGTCCGATCTTTTCCCCGCGCAATCGCCCTGGCGATTTGCCTTTACGCCGGTCTTCAATGCCTGCAGGATTTCGAGAACAGCGGTTATCTCGAAGCGGGCGGCGCCATGCTGGCGATTTCCGGCCAGGAGTTTCAGTTTTCCAGTCTACCGGATCGCATGACCCTGAACATTCCCACGACGGTCTCGGCCAGCACGCTCAGTCTGAGTTTGTTCACGGCCGGCTTCTCGACGAAACGCAGCCGCATGGCGGAAAACGAGCCGGACTTTTCGGGTTACGCGCGCCTCAAGGGCATCATCGACGTCATGAAACTCACGGCCCTGGAAGCCCAGTTCGAAACCATGCTGATCGACAACCTGCTGACTCAAGCGGGAGACCAGATTCGCGCATCGGCCACGTGCATCCCCGGCGGGACCTATCGCGTCGTGTACACGACGCAAATGCGTAACGTGATGCGCGCGGCCATCGCCAATATAGGTTTCGCCTCGTCGGCGGCGGACACCATCGTTACCCAGCTTGAGCAACAGGGAATTCTTCCCCGGGCCGGCACCGAGCTACCGTCCCCCGCCCTGCTCTACGCGGCCAACCAGGGCGGCTACGACAGTCAGCTACGCTACGGTTATCCGGACGGCTTTTCCGCGGAGGGCGCCTGCGGCGCGAGCGACGTAAATCTTACCGAGACCTTTCGCTGGAACGCCGATCGCCAGAAGTATCAGTACGCCTACAAGGAAAGCTTCGACGGCGAAACCTTCTCGGGCATCTTTACGGTGGACTTCACGAATAGCGTCATGGTCTATCAGAATAATTTCAACGCGCCCAATGAGAACCCGTCGCCGCCGCCCGCCAATGATCAGTTCAAGGAAACGATCCTGCTGTCGGCCTGCTCCACGGGTTCGCGTTGCGTGAAGGTTCGCGCGGTGGAGTCGTTTACCGGCTACGATCCCGACGCCATGGCGGCTCTGTCCTTCACGTATACGGTCGAGGGCAAGGCCGACGACAATGGCGGCTATGTTCTATCCACATTCAATGAAGTCGGGGAACCGGCCTACTATCTCCGAGAGTATTTCGGTTCGGACTCGACCCATCAGGGGGCGCAGGAATCCTTCGACGGCGTGAACTTCACGACGTTGACCGGTTTCGAGGATTTCGACTACGGCGCCGACGAGTACGACGACGACGCCGTCTTCGACGGCAACATTCCCACGGTAAACAATGGGACCCTGGCCGGAAGCCTGGGTTGTTCCGATTGCGATTTCGTAATTCTGGAAAGCGGCATCGATCCCAATGATTTCCCCGAGGACATCCTGGGCGCGGGGGAAGAATACGATTCCACCTTGAGCGTTTCCTACTGGGGCGATTCATCCCTGGAAGGCTCATTGCAGGTGTGGGAGCTGACCGGTTTCGACGGAAATGGGGAGCCGATTTTCTCGAGCATCGCCGGGACCGTCCAGTTCAACTGAGGCGCCTGATTTCCGCTTGCCCTTTCCGCGAAGGCAATGAGAACGTCTTTATATGTTCCTACGGCGCTTTTTTCCCGGTCGACTCCACGCGGGGATACTGCTCACTGCTCTGCTCATTATTTTGCTTACGGGCGCCGGTTGCATGAGCGTCACGGCGAAGGCACCCGATATCGATGCTCCCATACTGCTGGGGCGGGCGCTCCAGGTAACTCCGGACGGCATTCGCGAAATGGATTCTCGGCGTGTGGGTAAGTTCGATTGGCTCATCGAACGCAAGGAAAGCACCAGCGAGTGTCTGTTGAGCCGGGATAGTTCGGTAAGTTCCAACAGCAAGCGCAACATCAATCAGTTGAATCGCGCGCAGGCGGCGCCGGCCGACGATTCGGGAACCATCATCCTGTATCGCCTGGAGGAATTGAAAGTCCAGGCACGGTTCGGGATTCTTCCGCTCATTATCTATAATACCTCGACGGACGTGACGCGCATGGATCTCAAGGGCACCATCCGCGCGGCCAGGTCACGAAAATAATTCAGCTCTAAGCCGTTCAGCCCGCACGTAATCATCATGAAAATAAAATCAGCCCAAACCCTGCCTCTCATTGCCCTGCTCTGTCTGGCGGCACTGGTTTCGAACTGCGCCGGAGCACAGGGACGCTACAGTTTCGCCGAGCTGTCCTATCCGGTTTCCATGACCTCGGTTTTGCCGGGCCCCGAGGGTCGGCTGCTGCGCAAGGACCGGGAACTGCGAGTTATCAAGGAAGTAGAATACAAGTTTTCGCGTTATGCGAGCTGCTACACCCTGGGCGGCTCGGATGCCCCCGACGAGGATCCGGCGCTGGCGTTGAATCGCCTGATCAGCCGGGCGGGCGGCGTGGGCATGGTGGATACCACCGTGGAGAACCAGTCCTGCGGTTGGAACTACGTGATCCCTTTTAGCTTCCTGC
>CAZGYS010000811.1:0-2772 GCA_964530305.1 uncultured Leptospiraceae bacterium | reverse complement strand
CGCGCACTTATAAGTTACAGCTTATAACTTATAAGAAAAAGAATCGCCCTAGAGCAGGCCGAGCTCACCGGCTTTGCGGGTCAGTTCGGCACGATTGTGGACCTTGAGTTTCTTGTAGATATTCTTCACGTGAAAGTGTACCGTGTTTTCGCTCACGTCCAGAAACTCCGCCACCCGCGCGACGGTTCGCCCGCGCACCAGCTCGTTGAGAATCTGACTTTCCTTCGGCGTCAGGCCGGGATCCTGCACCTCGTCTCCCTTATGAAAACTCCGCAGCACGCGAAAGGCGATGGTCGGTGTAATGGTGGCGCCGCCGGCCTTGACCGTCTCCACCACCTGGGCCACGTCGAACATCTCTGTCTTGAGCAGATAACCCACGGCGCCGTTGCGCAGCGCGCGAAAGATCAGACTGTCGGCGTTTAGATTACTGAGCATGATGATGCTGGTCTCCGGATCCCGGCTCGAAATCATGCCCGCCAGCTCGACGCCGTCCATGCCCGGCAGACCGATATCCAGGAAAACCATGTCCAGCGAGCGGCTTTTTTCATCCCGCCAGAAGAGCTCGGCGGAATCCCAGGTGAGAATCTGATCTACATCGGGCAGCTCACCCAGGCATTTTTCGAAGTCGGCTCGAAAGCGCTCATCATTTTCCACGACGCCGATGCGTTCGCCCTTACTCATTCACGTCTCCTGATTCGCGCCGACTCACGCCTCGCGAAAATAAAAGGACCCAAGTATACCCCGAAATCGCCCCGCAACAATAGGGCCCCGTGGCCTATCGAAGTCGAAATTTGTTTCGGAGGCCCAGCCCTTTCCCAATTTCCGTGGCCCAATATTAACCCATCGCTATTAACGATACGTAAACAAAAAAACCAGACATGACGAGCCCGATAGTTTCACTTCCGAAAAGGCCAAACCATCTGCCGCAGGTACCCCTCCGGCACTTCACCATCCACTCCATATTCATCGGGCCAGATACCGCGCGGAGCGAAAGCGGTCCCGAAGATCCGGTCGATGAACGAAAACTGGGCCGCGAAGTTGCGATCGTAGGCGCGGGCGTGGCCGGCGTGGTGCCAGTGGTGGATCCGCGGCGTCACGAAGACGAGCTCCACCCAGCGGGGGCTCCAGCGCGTGTTGGTGTGGATCCAGACGGCGTGGAAGGCAATGACCAGAGCGATGAAGGGAATCGCCGCGGCGGAAACGCAGACGAAGAGCACGGCGAACACCAGGCCGCGCGTGACGACGATGTCCACCAGGTGCAGCCGCGAACCGGCCAGCCAGTCCAGTGCCGCGATGGAATGATGCACGCGATGAAATCGCCATAAAAAGCCGCCGTGAAAAGCGCGATGCACCCAGTATTGCACGAAGTCGGCGATGATCAAACCCGCGATGATTTGGACGGGCAGAGGCAATTTCGCGAGAGCCGTACCGCCGGCCAGTCCCTCCATCCAGCGCTCCACGGGAACGCTGGTCAAAAGCGCGATGCCCTGGATACCCAGATGGGAAACGCCGAAATAGATCAAGTCCGTCCCGAACTCCGCGCGCACCAGGGATTGGTCGCTTCGCAAGGGAAACCAGGCTTCAAGAGGAATGAACAAAATCGCCACAAGCACGAGATCCAGCATGAAGATATCCAGACCCATGCGCACCGCGAAGGAATCGTATTCGGCCGGATGATAAACCTTGCTGCCGCCGTAGGCCTCGCAAACTCCGATCAATATCAAGGCGATAAGAGGCGGAATTTTATTGGGAAGGAACAGCAGCGAAAGCACGGCCAGAATTCCGCCCGCCCACATTCCGTAAAAAATGAGCCCACGAAAAAACTCGAGGGGATAGTGGGACCGCACGCCGGGCGTCGTCAAGAACTGGGGATAGCGAAAACACAGCACGGCTCCCAGACAAAGTAGCGCCAGAATCACTGATAGATGGGGCGCATGGCGAATCATGTAGGCCGTGATGGCCGGTTTCGCTTGCGAATCGGGGCGCATGTTCTACATGGCCCGGGGCAGTACGTCCGTCGGTCCCGCGTCAAACGGTTCAGGTTTTTCCGGAGGCATGGACCCGCCGTCCAGCTCATTTCCCTCGGGTGTTCTTCCGAGCCAACCCAGGGCTTCGCGCACATCGTCGGTGATGATCATGTCCATGCCCAGTTCGCGCAGTTCGTTAAAGCGATCCGCGTCGTTGACCACCCAGGTATGAATGCGATAGCCTTTTTCGCGGGCATAGGCGATGAGCTCATGGTCCAGGCGCTTCTCATAGGGATGAATAAAATCGGGCCGCGTGAAAAACATCAAGGAGCGATTTTGAGCGAACCAGTGCAGGTCATCGCGCCAGAGCACGCCGAGACAAACCTCCGGCAGGTAACGCCGCATGCGAAGCAAGGCGAACGGGTTAAAGGACGAACAAAAGATACGCGCTCCCTTTTCGATATAGGGACGCAGAATGGAAGCGACCTTGCGTTCGAAGCGCCAATCAATGATGTCCCAGCGCTTGAGCTCCAGGTTGATCATGACGCGATGGGAGTACCTGGTCAGGAATTCCTCCAGGGTCAAGAACCCGGTCCAGGCGATATCGCCGCGTTTGATCACGGCCGGTTGTCGAGCCGGATCATTCAGGTGCGTGGAAAAATCCAGCTCTTGCATTTCGGCCAAAGTCAGCTTTTCCAGCTTTAGATCGGGGCGACCGGCCAGATCGGCGGTCGGACCATGACGAATCACGGGTACGCCGTCCGCCGTCATCATGACGGCGGACGGCGTACCCGTGATTCGTCAT
>CAZGYS010000810.1:0-2777 GCA_964530305.1 uncultured Leptospiraceae bacterium | reverse complement strand
ACCCCGATGCAGCCCAAGCAGGCCCCCGTTGGTGCCATTGGCCCGGCCGGCGCGGGCACTAGCCCCGCTTTTGGCGGGGCGGGTGCTCCGCCCGCCCGTGCTCGGGGATCTGATCTTTCGGGAGCGGGGTCTCGAATTCTTCAGCGCCTATTCCGCGGCGGAAGCCCGCGATGTCATGGCCGAGCATCCGGACATGGCCCTGGTGCTCCTGGATGTGATTCTGGAGCGCAGCCACGCCGGGCTGGATCTCGTGGACTACATCCGCGGCGCCCTGGATAATCAGGCCGTACAAATTATTTTGCGCACGGGCCAGCCCGGACGCATCCCCGAGGAAAGCGTCATCTTGAATTACGATATCAACGGCTATAAGAACAAGACCGAGCTGACCTACCAGCGCTTGCTCAGCGTCACCATCGGTGCGTTGCGAACCTGCGAACGCATCCGTCGCCTGGAGGATTCCCGGCGAGACTTGATTGCCCGCAATGAGCGCCTGGAGCGAGAACTGGCTCGCGCCCAGGCCGCCCTGGTTTAGGGGCGCGCTTTATTGAATTCGTCCTGATTTCGCCGACCGCGAAATCGCCCTATGACTCCCTCCAGATCCGCGCGATAGTCCTCCATGGGACTGCGTTTCGCCAGGGCGGAACCGCTCTTTACCAGGGACCGTTTCATAACCCGGGCGGCATGGATGCCTCCGGCGATATTGCTCAACGACAGCCCTACTAGAATTCCGAGATAGCCCCACAGGGAACCCAGCAAAGTCAGCGGAATCGTCAATACGAACGTTTTAACCAGTAGAATTTTCAGGGAGTCCCGGGGAATTTGAATTCCGTTGAAAATCGCCGAGGTAACCGTCATCAAGCCGAAGGCCGGATAGGAAAGGGCCGTAATGTAGAAATACAATTTTGTATTACTCAAGACTTGCGCATCATCGCTGAAGATACGCGCGATGGGACCCGCGAAGATCAGCAAAATCGCCATGATGAGCAGGCCCCAGTAAATCGAGGCCTTGCCCGCGAAGACCACGGCGTCTTCGATGCGTTCGCGCAATCGGGCTCCCAGGTTTTGAGCAATGAAGGGCGTCACGGCCGTGCTTACGGCGAAGATGCCCACCAGCGCCAGCATTTCGATTCGCGTGGCGATTCCGAAGGCCGCCACGGCATCGGCGCCGGACTTCGCTATCAAAAAGATTAAGAAGGTGGCCGTCAGGGGCGTCAGGATCTGCGTAAGAATCGCCGGACCCGAAAGGCGTAGAATTTCCCCGGTGTTGTTCATGATGCGTTCGCCATCCGCGAACAGCCCGCGGACGCGAATCAAATCGCCCTTGAGCAAATAGACCGGAATGGCAAGACCGATAAAGACCCAGGACGTAACCGTGGCCCAGGCGGCCCCGGCGATGCCCATGGCCGGGATGGGGCCGGCGCCGAAAATCAAAAGGTAGTCCAGGACGAGATTGATTACGCCCGCGATACCCATGATGATTTCCGGCGGCGCGATGCGTCCCGACGCGCGCACGGCCGCGCCTCCCACGATGCCCAGGTTCAAGACGGGCAGGCCCAGGTAGAGCACGGACATGTATTGCTCGATCATCGCCAGGGTTTTCGAGTCGGCGCCCAGTGTTCCGAAGAGAGGATGGATGGTGAAATAACCGGCGATGCTCACGACAATGGAAATCACCAGCGTAAACAATAGAGCCGGCGTCGCGAAACCCGCCGCCGCGCGTGAATCGCCTTTACCCAGTGAACGCCCCACCAGCGAACCGACGCCCACGGCCAGACCCATGACCATGTTGACCAGCAGCACGTAGATCGTTGAGGCGAAACCCAGCGCCGCGAGCTGGGTGGCGCCCAGTTTGCCCACGAAGTAGTTGTCCACGACTTGAAAGAGAAACGTGGAGAGCATGCCCAGGTTGATGGGCGAAGCCATCAACAGCAGCATGCGATTCACGGGCGTCGTGAGCAGATTGGGTTTCGCTTCGGAGGTCACGTCTGCGTTCGCTCTGGTTCTCGTTCTATTTTTCGACCGCGAAGTCCGTCAGCTTACTGGCCAGCCCGCGCACGCGTGCTTCCAGTTTTTCGTCCAGGCAGTTACCCGCGTCATCGAAGACGTTTCGCACCCCGGCGATGGAGACCGGCTCGGGCAGAACCAGGCAGCCCACGTGGGAGCAGACCGAGCGCAGATGCTCCAATGATTTGATGGCGCCGATGACTCCGGCGGCCACTCCCAGCAGGGCTACGGGTTTGCCTTTCAAGACCGAGGGAAAATCCAGGTTCTCGATGAAAAGTTTCAGGGCGGCGGAAAAAGAGCCGTGGTACTCGGGCGTGGAAAGAATCAGCCCCCGGGAGTTACGGACCATTTCACGGACGGCTTCCATGTCCGAACTTTCGCCCGTTCCGCCCGGATGGAGCAGAGTCAGGTCCGCCAGGTCGATGAACTCGAACTCCGTATCGCTTTCGCGCAGTTCGCGATTTACGATTTCAATGGCCTTGCGGGTATTGCTTCCGGGGCGCATGGTCCCGCTTACCGTTATGACTTTCGACATCTGGTTCTCCGTTTGCTTGAATTAAGTTATGCTTTCGCGGGCGAACTACGGCGAATCTTTTTGCCCAGTTCGGCGATGACGCGCTTGCCGGCGCGCAGGTTTTCCAGGCTGGTATGCATGGAGCCGCGCTCCGCGAATACCGGATGCGCGGAGGGCTCAGCCAGCGCAATGACGAATTCGGCCGGTCCGTCCGCGGCCGTGACGCGAATCGGTTCACTGGAGTCCTCCAGGATGCCCA
>CAZGYS010000809.1:0-2779 GCA_964530305.1 uncultured Leptospiraceae bacterium | reverse complement strand
CTTTCATCTCTCGAATTCCATTGGGATTGCGAAACACGGAGGGCCAGAAAGGAAAACTGCTGCACTGCAGGGGGCGCACGGGATACACCGTGCAGCGATTGTTCTCATCCAGCAGGATACAAGCCTTGCCCGAACTGTGAACGTAGTACCCGTTCTCATAATTCTGAACGAGGGCGCGCTTGAGCCGATCCAGTTCGCGGCCTTTCAAGTTCAAATACTTGAAAATCGCATCCAGATCCTGCTTCGTGAAATAAACCTCGCCGCCGCCTTTGCAACAGTTCCCGCAAGCGGTGCAGGCGAACTCGAACCGCTCCTTGCCCTCAAGGGCATTGCGTACAGATTCGACGCTTGCTTTGCCGCCCTGACTCACCGGGACAGGGCAACCAGGCGGGCAGGGCCGGTCAATTGCTTATTCAGCTGCCTGTGGCCGACCGTTCCCTCACCCGAACCCGATTATGTCGCATATTGACGCTATCGGCCGTGCGAGACCCTAAATTAAGCTTCCGAAGTGGAAAAATACCCGCTTTTCGCTTATGGGAAATGGATTTTTGGGCGAAGCATTCTATGATGAATCCCGGTAATTCCATCGCTAATCTGCTGCTCGCGAAACGAGAGGTTCCGGCAAGCCCTGTCCCCGCGGCCGCTCCCGGTCCGGACGTGAGCTTCCATGCGACCCTGAAAAGCAACATCGAGCGTCATGAGACTAATAATGCTCCGCGTCCCGTTCGCGAAGAACGCCGGGAATCCCCCGAGCCGCCTCGCCGCGAAGACACACCCGAGCGCGAATCCAGAATGGACCAGGAACGCGAAACGCCGCACGCTCGCGAACGTGAGAAAACGTCGGACCGCTCCGACGTCGAAGCCCGCGAACGCGCCCGTGAAAGCAAGGACAATAATCACTCTTCGAAAGAAGACCATGATGAACGCGGCTCCTGGGAAAGCTCCGAGGATGCGAAAGCAGGGGAAACCAAACAAGTTAAGGATTCCTCCGAACCCGGAAGGGAACCGCGCGCGAAAAAAGTCCCCATGCCGGAAGACAACGCGCCCATTAATCGAGAGTTTTTCTCGACCGAAGACAAACCCCGGGACTCCACGTCGCCGATTCAAAACGCCGATGAACACCCCGGTTTCCTCCAGGACGTTCTCTCCGCGTCTCTCGCGGCCGCGCGGGAAAACGTTTCCGAACTAAAAGACCAGGCCGCGAAGTCCGTGAAAAAGACCGGCGACGGTTCCCTCACCAATAACGCGAAAACCGAAGCACCCATGAAACCCGAGGCGGACTCGGCCCGCACCATCGACTCCATGGTGACCAGTCTATTTCAGGATATTCGCGAATTCGCGAAGGGCGAAACGACGAATCGCAAGAAATCAAATCGCACGTCGGCGAAGGCCGAAAACAATGCCCCCATACGTGAGGGTGAAAAAAAGGGCGAGGCCAAGGAGCCCGTCGTCAAGGTAACCTTTGATGAAAACAAATGGAAAGTCGCGGGCGACGTAGCCCGTACCTCGGAGAATCGCACTACTGAATTTCGCGTCGAAACCCAACCTTCCAAATACGCGAAATCCTCCGGCAAGAATACGGAACGCGTGAGCACTACCGAAACACGAACCGCGCCCACGGAAATCAATCGCGAAACCACCGCGGACACTCGTGTCGCCGTCGAGGCCGGTCAAATTCGCCGTGAGGCCGGCGTCGATCCCCGTCGTGCTTCGGCCGAGCACAAGGCTCAACTGGCCGACAATCGCAAGGCATTCAACGACATGGTCGAAAAGGCCCGTTTAAACCTGGGACCGGACGGCCGCTCCAGCGCCAGTATGCGCTTGAATCCCGCGCACCTGGGACGCATGACCATCAACCTGCAAATGAATCAGAATCATCTGCAGGCTAAAGTGCTCGTGGAAAACCAGGAAGCCCGTCGCATGCTCATGGACGACATGGACTTTCTCCAACGTGAACTGCGCATCCACGGCATTCAAATCGAATCATTCAGTATTCGTGTTCGCGAACCCCAGAGTGCCGCCGAAACCGGAAACCAGTTGATGGACAATAAAGGTTCGGACGCGAACGCCGCGGGTGCCGAAGATAAGAATACCGGAGACCGGGGCGACGATGAACCCGGCCACAAGTCCGGTGGTGATACCAACGAAATAAACGAAGACTCTTTTGAGACGGTTCAACCAGGCCGCAAAGACGCGGGCCTGGTGAATATCAGCGTGTGAGGAAAACAAAATGCCCGGTGACATCCTGACTAAAAATCAAACCAAGAACGCCTACATCGGCTCCGACAAAAGCGTTAACATTCGCCAGAACTTCGCGAAGCGAGATCAAATCGAAAAGAGTGGTCTCAAGGACATCGAAGTTCGCCGCGATCCCAAAAGTCTGGGCAAGGACGATTTTCTCAAGCTCCTGGTTACGCAACTTACGCACCAGGATCCTACGGCGCCCATGAAGGACCAGCAGTTCATCGCACAGATGGCGCAGTTCTCCTCCCTGGAGCAAATGCAAAACATGTCCAAGGGTCTGACCACCATGGCGAATCGTCAATCCATGGATTTGATCGGACGCTATGTCGCGGGTAAGGACAAATACGGCCAACCCCGCAACGGCATCGCGCAGGCACTCTACGTGGACGATACCGGCAAACCCTTCCTCAAAGTCGGCAAACACGCGGTTCCCGTCGATCAAGTTAAGCTGGTCGGACCGGAAGCACCCGTCAACGGATCCGCCAATCGCGGTCCCCGCATCGGTCGCGCGGGCGCGGCCGCTTATCGCCCCATG
>CAZGYS010000808.1:0-2801 GCA_964530305.1 uncultured Leptospiraceae bacterium | reverse complement strand
AGACGTCCAGGTAGACCGGCCCCACGTTTTCCGCGCCGCGGGGAGCATAGGCGATTTCGCCTCCGCGATGGAACAACCAGTCCGCGCGAAGGGGCGCCCGACGGGGCCCCAGCGGCAGGACTTCACCTGAAAGCAAGGAAGCCTCCAGGGGCGATTCTCGACGGGGCACGGCCACCAGCGAACGCCCGGTAAGGTCCAGCAAACCGCCGGTCAGGGCCCGTCGCGTAGCGTCCGCCAGGGCCGCGGACGACGTGGCATGGTAGAAGACGCGGTCCGCCTCGTTCAATCCCGGCGGAGTAAAACGGATCACTTCTCCCGGCCGACGATCGCGCGTCTCGCGAACAGGCACGGAGGACATGGTCTGATCCGGTTCCGCGCTGAAGGGGTTGATCACCTGACCCAGGACGTGCTCACCGATATTGACGTCCAGGTAGAGGTCTCCTCGGTGGGGATGTTCCGCGGCCGGAAGATTAAATTCGAACTGTCCGTCCGCGCCGTTAATCACGGCCGTGCCGCTGCCGGCCGGCGCGCCGCAACGCAGGCACCACAACACGCCCCGTGCTTCGCCTTCGCGGGGGTAATCGCCTCGCAGGCGAAAGGCCAGGCGCAGCTTCTCCCCTTCCAGGTTCATGGCGCGAACATGGAGATCGAATTTCGATTTCGTTCCCCGGGTCACCATGCAGGTTCGCCGTACCTGACCGGCGCCGGGGAATTCCGCCCAGACCGTCACGGGACCTTCTTCGCGACGCGCGAAGACTTCGCCGAAGTAGAAACCGTTGTGATCCAGCTCGATGCGGCGAAACCACTTGCGCTCGGAAAAAAACAGTTCGCCCCGGGTCTGCATGGAAAGATGCACGATGCGGCCCGCGCCGGGCGCGAAAATCAGCAAACGGACGCCTTCGCCCGGCCCCATGATCGGATTCAAAATTTGAAAGAGCACGCGCCCCTTGCGCTTCGGCTCGTCTTCGGGCGGGCGACAGGGCGGCGGCATCAAGCGCAACAGGGGGCTGTTCCAGGCGATTCGCCCCAGGGAAAGTTCCTCCATGACGACGGCCAGAACGCGGTTCTTGAGTTGTTCTCCGCGCTGGGCCTCATGGGAAGCCCGGGAATTTTTGGGCGTGAAGGCGGCGACGCGCTCACGATGTTCGGAGCCTACTTCCGCCCGCAAAGCCAGGGCCGTTTCGCGCCCCAGGCTATACAGGAGACGCTTCAGACTCTCGTCGTCCAGATCCTCAAGGATCTTATCCAGGGAGAAGACGCGCAGCCGCAGGTATTCCAGCGCGGCCGTGTCGAGCTTTTCGCGCCCCAGGGAGGCAATCAAGCGGCCCTGCTCCGCCGGGGACATTTTCAGCAGGATCTCGGCCAGTTGCTCCAGACGTTCCACGACCGGATGTTAACGGGGACCGGGTCGATGTCCAGCGCGATTGTCCGGCCTGCCCGGACATTGGAGCAGGCGAATCGCCTTAACCCTGGTCGGGATAAGCTTCCATGCCGTGCTCGAAGATGTCCAGTCCCTCGAGTTCCGCGTCGGGCGATACTCGCAGGCCCACCGTCCATTTCATTACATAGAAAAGAACCAGACCGGCGCCGAAGGCCCAGACGAAAGCGATGCCCACGCCGGCCGCCTGAATACCCAGTTGACTGAAACCGCCGCCGTAAAACAGGCCATTAGGACCGCCGCCGAATGATTTCTGCGCGAAGAGACCCACGGCCAGCGTGCCCCAGGCGCCCGCGACGCCGTGCACGGAAATCGCCCCGACCGGATCGTCGATGCGAAGATGATCCAGGCCGACGACCGAAAGCACGACGAGCATGCCGGCTACCAATCCGATAATCACCGACGAACCCACGTCCACGTTAAAGCACGGCGCCGTGATTGCCACCAGCCCCGCGAGAATCCCGTTGAGCATCATGGTTATGTCCGGCTGACGAAAGAGCAACCAGGCCGTGGCCAGGGCGCCCGCCGCTCCGGCCGCCGCCGCCACGTTCGTGTTCAAGGCGATGATGGCAAACGACCCGCCGCCCACGGACGTCGTGCTGCCGGCGTTGAAGCCGAACCAGCCGAACCAGAGCACGAAGACCCCCATGGTCGCCATGCTCATGTTGTGTCCGAAGATGGGCGTGATACTGCCGTCCGAGTTGTATTTCCCCGTGCGAGGTCCCAGCACGATGGCGCCGGCCAATCCCAGCCAACCGCCGATGGAATGTACCACGGTGGAACCCGCGAAGTCGATGAAACCCAGGTTTGAAAGAAAACCCTTGTTCTTCGAATCCAGAAGGTCGGCCCAGGCCATGCTCCCGAAGACGGGATAGATCACGGCGGAAATAATAAAGGAATAGATCAGATACGCGCGAAACTTCGTTCGCTCCGCCATGGCGCCCGAGGCGATGGTTACGGCCGTGGCGCAGAAGACCATTTGAAAAAGTAGGAATCCGTATCGCCCGGGGTCCGGCGCGCCCTTGCCGTCCACCAGCAAACCGCCGGCGGTGGAAGGCTTGCCGAGCACGACGCCGTTCCACAGCAGGGGCCCGAACATGATCGAAAATCCCACCAGCCAGAATCCCAGCGACCCGAGACTCATATCCGCGATATTCTTCATCAGAATATTCACGGCATTGCGCGCCCGGGTAAAGCCCGCTTCTACATAGGCGAACCCGGCCTGCATAAAGAAGACCAGAAAGGCCGCGATACAGGTCCAGAGTAGATCCGTTTCACCACGAAGTATCGAATCACCCATCGGCGCCCCTCGCTTTTCGAATTCGTTCCAGGGCCATGGTCAAAAGATCATTACCCGGATTTA
>CAZGYS010000807.1:0-2804 GCA_964530305.1 uncultured Leptospiraceae bacterium | reverse complement strand
ACTTAAAACAATTGCCCGTGACGACCGGCGATTTTAATTGAGTTTCCGGCGCTGTTGGGCATACCATTAGTACGGTAGAAGCTAACCCCTTGGTACTAGAAAGCCCGGATGAGCGGGTTAATAATCGACGCGCGAAAATTTTTAGAAGTTAAGCAAGAGGTTTTCCCATGAGCAACTATTTCCAGGACAAGGTCTTCATCGTTACGGGCGCCAGTTCCGGTATCGGTCTGGCGACGGCGGAACATCTCATCGGAAAAGGCGCGAAGGTAATCGCCATGGCGCGGACTCGCCCCAAACTCGAGGAATTACGAGAAAAATTGGGTCCGAACCTCATCGTCCAGGTGGGGGACGTGAGCCGGGAGGATGATTGCCGGGACGCGGTGCGCACGGCGACGGTGAACCTGGAGCGTCTGGACGGACTGATTCACAACGCCGGTATATCGTTTCGCGCCCTGGCAAGCGAAGCGGATGTTCAGGTCTATCGGGATATCATGGAAGTGAATTTCATGTCCATGGTGTACTTCTATAAATACGCGCGCGAACCCATTGAGCAAAGCAAGGGTCACATCACGGCGGTGAGCAGCATGATGGGGCGTTACTCCACGCAATTGCGCAGCGGTTATACGGCCAGTAAGCACGCGTTGCAGGGCTACATGAACAGCATTCGATTGGAGTTAATGAACAAGGGCGTCCACGTCATGGTGGTCAGTCCCGGTTTCGTGCGCACGAATATATCCATGAACGCGCTGACGGCCGACGGTTCCGCGCAGGCCAAACGAGAAGGCGCCATCGACGGCGGACTTACTCCGGAGTATACGGCCCGGGTCATCTGCGAAGGCATTCGTAAGCGTAAGCGTGACGTCTACCCGGCCGGCTTTCGCGAGAAACTGGGGCTATTCCTCAGCAAGTGGGCGCCCGGTTTTCTGGATCGGATGCTGCTCAAGAGCGATGTGACTTGAAGGGGGCCTGACTCCCGCGACGCGTCTTAAGTCGTCGGGATAATCAAAGCCGAGAGAGGGACTCGGGACGGTGCAAATGATAGCCCTGTCCGTAGTCCATGCCGATGCCGCGAATAAAGGTTAGAATTTCCTCGTTCTCCACGAATTCGGCCACGGTCTGCATGCCCATGGCCGTTGCCAGGTCGTGAATGGATTTAACCATGAGCAAGTCGATGCGGTCCTCGTGCACGCGGCGTACGAAACTGCCGTCGATTTTTACCAGATCGATGGGCAGGGAGCGCAGATAACCGAAAGATGAAATCCCCGAACCGAAGTCGTCCAGCGCGAAGCGAACACCCAGCGCCCGCATATCCTGTATGAATTTACGGGTCATGCTGAGATTGCCGATGGCGGCGGTCTCCGTCAGTTCGATGCGCACTTTCTCAAAGGGTAGATTGTACTGATTGAACAGCTTGCGGCAAAAAGCCTGGAAACGTTCATTGCCCACGGACTTACCGGATAAATTCAAGGTCAGAAAATCCGTTCGCTCCATTACTCCCGGGTGCGCCACCATCCAGTCCAGAACAGATTTCATGACCCAGCGGTCGATTTCACGCATGAGGTCGTAACGCTCGGCCGCGCCGATGAAAATCGCCGGAGCCACGGCGTCTCCCCGGGGGTCGCGCATGCGCGTAAGGATTTCGAAGGAAATATTTTCGCTATGGGTTTTCAGGGGTACGATTTTCTGATAAAAGAGTTCGAAGTTTTCGTGTTCCAGCGCGGCGTTGATTTCATTGACGTGTAACATCTCGCGCTTGCGGCGCGTGAGGCGTTCGTCGTCCACGTTGAAGACATGGGCCTGATTACGACCGGAGTCTTTCGCGGCGAAGCAAGCCAGATCCGCGTCCTTGAGGAGTTGATCGTAGCCTTCGCATTGATGATCCACCGTTACCAGCCCGATGCTGGCGCCCACGCGAAAACTATGTTCCTCCCAGTGAAAGGTGGAGCGAGAACACGCGCCGAGAACTCGTTCGCAGATTTCCAGGGCGCTGTCCGTATCCGTATCGTACAGCAGGACGCCGAATTCATCGCCGCCCAGGCGGGCGAGCACCGCGGACTCCGGCAGCGCGTCGCGGATATCCACCGCCAGGCGACGCAACATTTCATCTCCCGCCATGTGACCGCAGGTGTCGTTGATGATCTTGAATTGATCCAGATCCAGATAACATAAAACATGATGGGCGTTGTTTTCGCGTGCCTGGTTGATGGCTTCGTCCACGACTTCCTCAAAGCGATGGCGATTGCCCAGGCCGGTGAGGGAATCATGATAAGCTTGATGACGGAGCGCGTGGTTTAGATCGATAATACCGGTGATGTCCGTGGAAATGGCGCCGATCAGGCTGCGTCCATCTTGTTCGAAAGGCCAGATTACGTTGTGCAGGTGATAGGTCTTTTGTCCGACCTGGACGCTGCTTTCAAACTCCTCGGTTTCGCCCGTGGCAAGAACGCGCTCTAAACGCGCCCGCACGGACGCGTGTTCCTCCGGAGGATAATAATCGTAAATGGAAGTGCCGACCACTTCCTCGACGGTCAGGCTTTCGTCGACGCGATTCACGAAGACGATGGTGCCTTCCGGGGTGTAGTTCACCACGTAGTGAGGAATATTGCGAATCAGGGAACTGAGATCTTTTTCGCGCTGATTCAGACGGGTGATGTGTTCCCGTTCCGTGGACACGTCTAGGAAAGTTACCACTGCGCCGCCCACGGTTTCGCCGTCGCTTTCGAAAACCGGCGTTGCGCGAAAGACCGCCCAGAAGAGGCGACCGTCCGGTCGTTTGACTCCGAGGGTGAGGGGTCCGTCCGGTT
>CAZGYS010000806.1:0-2818 GCA_964530305.1 uncultured Leptospiraceae bacterium | reverse complement strand
CCAGGGCCGCCGCCCCCGACCTTCCAGGGCCCGACGAGTGCGCTCGCCCAGCTCCAATAATTCAGTCAGCTTGAACATCAGTCGGAAGAGCGTCTCGCGCTCGGACTCCAGCACGCGCTCCACCAGTTCACGATGGCGCTCTTCTCGAGAAGCGGGTTCGGCGCCGGGCGATTTAGCCGCCTCACTGCCCTGCTCCGCCACCAATCGTCCGAAGAGCGCCGGTTCCGCGGCCGAACCCGTTTCGAAACCCAGCTCACGCAATTCATGCTTCAGATTGGCGCGCGTGCGATTCCACTCCCGGGCGAAGTCCTCCAGACCGGCCCGCTCGGAGGCGTGCTCGGGCGCGTACTGAAAATCGGTCAGGCTGTCGTGGAGTCCGGGAAAGTCGAAAACAACGAGTATGTGAATGCCGGCGCGCGGGGCGATGCGACGTTCATCGAGATAGGAATCCCGCTCGAAGTCGGGCAAGAGACCCGAGGCCAGCTCCCGCAGGCGCGAACGGGTGTGCCCCAGACGTCGCCGCAGGCGAGCGGAGTCAAGTTTTCGGCGGGCCACTTTCAAGCGCAGGGCATGGTTGCCGGTCAAGCGCCAGGCCAGCAGTCCAGCCGTCAGGGCAATGGTCAGTCCCGTGAAGATATGGGGAGGCGCCGGCCAACCCCGCGCTTGAAACGCGCTGAACAGCAATAGACCCGCGCAGAAAAACAGGGCGTGTTGAATAATGAAGGAGAGCATGGCGCCCTGGCCCACGAGAATCAGGGCCGGCACCAATCGCAAGAGCGCCGTGAAACCATAGGGCGCGGCGATGGCATAGTAGATGGTGATGGGCAGACCGATGACCGTACGCAGCAGGTATTCGCCCTGGCGCAGTCTTCGCCGCGAAAGCTTGCCCTTTTCATGGAGCCGCAACAGCAGCAAGGACAACAGAAATTCCCCCAGGCAGGCCAGGGTGAACCAGGGCATGGAGAGCCCGCTGGGTTCCTTGAGCAGGTAGACGGCAATCAAGAGCGGCGGAAAGGGTGCCGCGAAAATAAAGAGCGATAACTGAAAGCGGGACTTAAACATGACCATTCGCGCAAGCGCGACGACACGCGCGAAACGAAGGGCTTATTCGCGCACGGTCCCCACGTAGATGTTCTTCGCGCCCGACGAACGCAGAATATCCAGAATTTGAATTACCTTGCCGTGACGCGAAGTCGTGTCCGCGTTGAGCACGATGGAGACTTTCTTATTGCGGGCGGCCATTTCGCGTACGCGCAATCGCAATCCGTCCGGCGAAACGATGCGCCCCTGAAAAACAATGCGCCCCTGCTTATCCAGGGCCACCGTCAATTTCGTCGGCACCCGCGAAGAAGAGCTGGAAGCGCCGGGCAGAGTTACGTCCAGGCCCGTGCTCACGATACCGGGCGCGGCAATCATGAAAATAATGAGCAGTACCAGCACGATGTCCGTGAAGGGCACGATGTTAATGCCGCTGAACATTTCTTCGCCATTGCGTTTGTAGTTTACCATGGTATCGCCTCGCTGCGCGAATCGCGCATATAAGCCGGGAGTCGTCAGGAGCCCGCGGTTTTTAAGAGCACCTTCAGGCGACTGGCCGCCACTTCCATCTCCAGGGTCATGGAACTGATGCGACGACGAAAGTAGTTATAGGCAATGGTCGCGGGAATGGCAACAAAGAGCCCCGCCGCCGTGGCAATCAACGCCTCGGCGATACCGGCGTTCAAGCCGGACAGCCCCGCGTTCGCGGCCGCGTTGGCGACGTTGCCGGCGGCCTGCCCCGCGCCCTTGCCGATGCTCTGAAAGGCGCGAATGATCCCCAGCACCGTTCCCAGCAGTCCGATGAAGGGCGCCACCGTTCCCAGGGTGGCCTCGATGCTCACGTAGCGTTCCATCTCGGGAATCTTCTCGGCGATGGCCCGGCTCTTTACTTCCTCGAACAGGGAATCATCCATGGCCTGGGCCGAACCCACGTCCTGGCGCAGTTGCAGACATTGACCTAGAACATAACCCACGGGCGTGCGGGTGTCCGCCAGGCTTTCGCCCGCGTCGGAGAATTTCCCCGCGCGAATGTCCTCGGCGCGTTCTTCCAGGAGGCGAGCGCCGTCGGCGGTTCGGGAAACGAAATAGATCAGACGTTCGATGATGACGATGAAGGAAACGACGGAACAGGCGATGAGGATGATCAGGGTCACTCCCCCGGCCTGAAAAAGTTTCGTCCAGGTGAAGTATTCAGCCATGGGTCAGGGTTCCCTCCCGGATATCGGGGTCAATTAAGTTTGTCGGGAAGTTTCGTCGGGAGCTCCGCCGCGCATCCCGTAGTAGGCGTAGTCGGTAATGGACCATACCATTTCCCGGGTTTCGTCCATGGTCGGCTCGGGGGGCAAGCGCTCTTCCATGAGCAACATGGCCATACCATGAATCATGGACCAGGCCGCCAGGGTCTTTCGACGCGCGTGCCCCGGCGCCACCGCTCCGATAGCCTGGCCCATGCGAATGATTCGATACAAACGGCGATAGGCTCGGGTGGACAGGGGCTTTAAGTGGGGATTGTCATTGAGCAGCATGCTGGACGGCCCGAACATGAGCCTGGCTTGCTGGGCATTCTCCAGAATGAACAGAATATAGGCCCAGCCCAGCCCCCGAAAACGGGCCTCGAATTCCAGCTCCGGCGTTCGCCCGGGTTCGGCTTGCTCTTCCTCGCGGTTCAGCTCCCGATTATAGGCCTGAAAGAATCGCCCATAGCCTTCTTCGGCCACCGCCGCCAATAAGGCGTTCTTGTTCTCAAAGTGGTGGTAGGTAGCCACATGGCTCACTCCGG